>NZ_OUNR01000016.1:300000-424750 GCF_900403705.1 Nitrospira lenta
CAGGATTCGGTTCTTGAGAAGTTGCTCGATCGATGTCTGTATGGATTGACCCACTGGTGAATATCTCCCATAACAAATCTTATAAGAATGCCATGATACTGGAAGGGTTTCAGACCGGCAAGGCAGGCTGCTTTCTTGACAGACCTTCAGCCCTGTCGATACGATGCTCACGCGTACGGAGGATGCCCTTGCCGACTCGACGATCCAGGTACCGCCTCGCGTGGGTGCTCCTCCTAGGCACTCTGCTGTGTCCTCCTCAGAGCCTTTCGGCTACGCCGTATTTCGAAGACGGCTTCCTCGGCCTCACACAAAAAGAACTTCACGAACGGCTGGGGATGCCCCAGGCGGTGCGGGACAGGAAGTCGGCGCTCCGGGTCTTCACCTACTACCCCATCACCGACTGGCAGAAATACTTCAGCAAACTTGTCTCACCGGAAAACGGCGAGGATGTGTATACCTTCACCAGAAACGGCATCGACATACGGTACTCCTTCGCCTATGCCGTCGATCCCAACGATACGAGCGACACTCGCCCCCTGTATGTGCGGCTGGTGGATATTGAATTCACGCCACCCGTTCCCATTGCCCAAGTTCCCTCGCTCGTTCCCGAATTCAGCCCCTCCAGAGACTCCCACGCGCCGGCTTTTCGTTCGAATATCTGGATACTACTATTTAAAGGCTCCCCGTCGGACGCCGCAAGATTCTTGATTAAGGAGAAAGGGAAAGAGCAACTGGACTGGACACTGACGTATCAGCTGTTTTCGCTACAAGGATTGCCTGATCGCTTCACGACGTTGGCGACGATCGACCGGATGGAAATCAGCACGCAAAGCCTCCAGTTGGTCACACAGCGCCAGCGTCACACCCATGAGGCCATCGTGAATCCCTACTCGCCTGAATTTGCGGAACGGGTTATTCCTTCACCTGCGGCGCAACCCAAAAAAATTCCGGTGCCTCAATACGCTGAATAGGACGCCTCATTGAGGAGACGGACAGTGCCCGCTCGCCTACTGCCCAACCGGCTTGAGACGATCTTGTTGGGCCTGACCGACGGCCATCGCTCGTCCCTTCATACTCGCCATCGGACCATTATCACTCACATAGAGCAAAATCGGTGTGGCCACACCCAGCGTCACAAGCAGGCAGAGAGCCAACAAACGCACCAGTTGGCTCTTACTGAAATACATCATGAGCAAGAGCACAACCGCTGCCGCACCGGCATAGTTCACAATCTGCGATTGCGAAGAGTTCATGTCTGATGATGGGACCGTTGATGGCACCGACTGTATTTTCGTAGAAGCAGAGGATCGTGCAATGCCGAAACCCTGAAGTAGTTCCGTCACTTTCTGCTTCACTGTCGTAATCGGCGGCAACACAATGGCCTTCACGGAATCTAAGGCAGACGGAGGACGTTCCTGAGGCGTCGCCTGCTCATGAGTCTTCACTTTCGCTCGATACTTCTCCGGAATGTTGTCCATCGAATCACTGAACCGGGGATTACCATGTTCATCGATGTAGGAATATATCGTTGTGGCATGGGCCTGATAGAGATAGGGATCGATACCAAGCAGCAACCCTGCCAGCATGATTCCGCCTAACCACGATCGCATTGCGCTGAGCCGATAGACAGTTTGTTTCAT
The DNA here is from genome assembly GCF_900403705.1 of Nitrospira lenta. Classification (NCBI taxonomy): domain Bacteria; kingdom Pseudomonadati; phylum Nitrospirota; class Nitrospiria; order Nitrospirales; family Nitrospiraceae; genus Nitrospira; species Nitrospira lenta. The sequence goes on from NZ_OUNR01000016.1 coordinate 301,641, forward strand.
CGTTGACCTCATCCCTACTCGCCTGACCTCGCCAAGACTGTCCCGCTCTTGATCGAGGCTCCCCTGCTAAATTGTCCTGAGATACTGCCCGGTTAGCTTGACTCACCCTACCCCCCTTAGTTAGCATGCGCCAGCTCATTCAGGAAGCAATTACGACTATGGAACAGACTCCTTCTGCCCCCGAACAAGTCCCGGTCCACGAGGACGAACAATCGTTTATCCGGCGCCCCCTCGTCCGCAAAATCATCTATGCAGGGCTGGCGATTGCCTTCCTGATGATGGTCGTCGTCCCGCTTGCCGTTCAGCTGAGCGACCCTGATTTCAAAAAGCATATTGAGCAGCGCCGAGTGATGGCCGGCATGTCGAAAGATCAGGTCCTCAAATCTTGGGGAGGACCACAGACCATCAATACGTCCTTTACGAAGGAAGGACTACGGCGTGAAGAATGGATTTTTGAGGATTGGATCAGTACTGCCGAGGTGAAGCACCGCTATCTCTATTTCGAAGAAGGTCTGCTGATCGGCGGGTGGTATGAAGGATCCGGGGAACGTAAGCCAACCGACCTCCCTGCCGACTCGCCCCATCCCAAAATTCCACGATAACCGAATCGTGAAAATCCGCGTTCGACGTGCCATCCCGCTAGGGAGATGGTGCGACTTCTCGAATCGGCAGACGCAACCGGCTAATCAGCGTCTTTGCCCGCTCCCAGTCGGATTCGTCTACCATCACCTGACAACACAAATCCAGCACACCCGGATACAGACTACTCACGTGTTCGTCCTGAAACACACAGACAATGCCGTTGGCCTCGCACAGGCTCTTGATGAACCCAAGCTCCCCGATATCCTGCGCTGTGGTCAAATACCGCATTCGCATGGAGTAACCACCGTTCCTTACCCCAGAATCGACTGACAAACAGGATGCACATCGGCGCTGTTCATCCGGTCGCTTTGACGCTCGAACAGCCGTTAGGGCGTTTCTCTGATTTGGACGCGCCGCTCTCGGCCACCGCCGGAAACTGTCAGCACTCGTTTCCACTCGCGAATCTGATAGATCGCCCAGGCATTCGGCTGGCCTTTGTAAAAAGCTGTGGCGTCTTCACCGGAGGCGTTGAGGAAGATCGGTTCTGTAAACCCTTCTTCAAGCACATAGTCCAGAAGACAGTCCGTTGAAAAGCCGGGCCCCTGCAAGGAGACCTCAGCCAAGAGGGTCAGGATCTCGTCGGGGTTTTGAATAGTGATTGGATTCATCGCTGTCCTCTCAAAGTCTGGAGATTCTAACGAGACAGCCTTCAAGAAGGCAAGGATTCGCGCCTTCCATTTCTTGATTATCACCTGGTATTCTTGATCTTCAATAGGGCAGCGAACTGGAAACTCTGGTGCGCGTGGATAAACTTTGTACTCTATTGCCAACCATCTTCACCAACACCGATCCGGGGATGGAGATGTTGCTCAGAACCTATTTCATGTGGCTCAGGCTGAACTTGTGACCCTGCACTTGACTGACACCTCCCTGCACATGCCGTGGAGTCGTGAATCCCTTTCTGTGACGGTGGCCCCTCCCCGAGCCTCCGTTAGGTCTATGATTGTTCGAGAATACAACCACCCACATTGTCGGCAGACCAAACTTCCGCACTACGCATGATCCGCTCTTGGCCCATACTATTGGCAACATGGATATATACGGTATCCATGTTGCCGTTGGCTCACGCCTCTATCTCATTCTATGTCTCGCCCACCGGCAACGACAGCAACCCAGGAACCGAAGCAGCCCCGTTTCAATCCATTGAACGCGCACAAACTGCCGTGCGTACCCGTACCAACACTATGACAAATGATATCACCGTCGTGCTGAGAGGCGGCCGATACCAGCTCGCTGACACCATGCGATTTGATCATCGCGACTCGGGAATGAACGGATTTCAAGTTATCTATCGATCCTTTTCAGGAGAGCATGCAGAACTCAGTGGCGGACACCGAATTACAGGCTGGACCACGGCAAAGAACGGACTCGCTCAAGCCAACGTCGGATCCAATCGATTTCGGCAACTCTACGTAAACGGCATCCGCGCCACGAGAGCCCGCACACCAAACGCGCCGGAGTTTTCTCGATTGCTTCGATGGGACGAAGCCACCCAACAAATTGTCACGCGTCCACACTCTATCGCTTCATGGTCCGACACCCCGTCGGTTGAGCTGATTATCATGAAGCAATGGACACAAAACAATCTGCGCGTGGAATCGTTCCTTGAACGGGATGAGGGTCTCTTTATCCAACCACGAGAACCTGACCGGACCAAGGCGTTCCTTGGGCACCTTTACCTCCGCCTTGAGGCACAAAGTTATTATTTTGAAAATGCACTCGAACTACTTGATGTCCCCGGCGAATGGTATCTGCGCGTCCCCACAGAAGAGGTCTTCTATCTCCCACGTGGGACAGAAGATCTCTCCCAAGCAACCGTCATGGCCCCACATATCGAACAGCTCCTCGACGTGCGTGGGGCCGCTGGGAATCCGGTCCATCATCTCGCTTTCATAGGGCTCACGTTCGAGTACGCCGGCTGGACCGAGCCGAGCGAGGAAGGCTTTGCCGTGAGCCAAGGCGATGTGATTGATCATGGGACCACGCCATCATCGGGACGGGTCACAGCCGCGGTCAATTTTACACATGCTCATCATATTCAATTTGAGCGGAATACCCTTCAGCATCTTGGCGGAACGGGTTTAGTCCTTCATACCGGTGTGACCGATGTTCAGGTGGTCGGCAACCGGTTTCGGGATCTGTCAGGAAGCGGAATCGTCATCGATAGTCTCCTGGAAAAACGCACGATCGATCCTCGATTTGTCTGCCAGAACATTCTCATCGCCAACAATCTCATTACAGACATCGGCCTCGATTACCGTTCCAGCATCGGAATCTTTGCAGGGTTCGTCTCGAATACCAGCATCGAACACAATGACATTCATGACACGCCCTATACTGGCATCAGCGTTGGATGGGGATGGACGGATGCGGATACCTTGCTCGGGGCAAACCGGATCGTCGGGAATCGCATCTATCGGGTCATGACCACCATGGCGGATGGCGCCGGAATCTATACCTTGTCAAAACAGTCAGGAACCATCATCCAAGATAATTACATATACGATCTCCTTCGCTCACCTTGGGCGGGGAATGCTCCAATCTCAGCAATTTACCTCGACGAGGGAAGCTCCGGAATTACTATGGCAAACAATGCACTCGAACGTGTGCCACTGGGGATCTTTCTCCATCGTGCCTCAGGAAATACAATCGTCAATACCGTTGGAACCTATGAGGAACGTTGGGGAGCAAAGAACAATAGCTTTCAGCTCGATCCAGAACATTCGCTCGACACCGTCAGATCGCAGGCCGGCCTTGAGCCTACATTCAAAGATCTCCACTCGATTGAGTAAACCGGCTCGATCGCTGATGAATCATCACATCGCACATATCTGACTACCTTCCTGGCACAGAGGCCCGAGAATGAATCACGCAAGCATTTGCACTTTCCGGCTCTCCTCTTTACACTCCAACGTGAGTGAGGGCGTTTCTGTCTTTTCCACGATAGAACTTCGGCAGCCAGACACCGCCAGCAACCGTTCCACTCACGGACTAGATAGACGCCCCCCAAGCATGCGATCAGCCGGTGCACAAGACCGCCTGTCGCCAGTTGTGGCTTTGGTGAAATGGGTCCCGCAGGGTTTTGAGTAGCAATTGGATTCACGCCGTCCTCGCAGAATTTGACGATTCTCGCGAAACGGCCTTCAAGAAGGCAAGGTACGATGGCATCACGACTGACACAAGCCCGCTTTCTCGACGCATTACTCAAGGTCATGGACGGCAAACACCATTGGGCTTGGGATCACTTCGCCACCGGACGATTGACCAAAGATCAGCTCAAGGTTCACTTTCAGCAGGAATATTTCGTGTACGTCCGCGATTTCCCCGTCTTCCTCGCCCGAATACATGGACACAACCCACCGCCGTCTGTCCGGCGCATGCTGGCGGAAAACATCTATGAAGAAGATACCGGAGGACTCTCACTCGGCAAATCCCATCCGGAACTCTTCCTCACGATGATGGAAGGGTTAGGGTTCGCCGCGAAAGACTTCGAACAGATCCGCCCCTTGCCCGCCAGCCGCGCGTATCGCGCTTGGCTGGATCGAGTTTCCAAACAACCGACCTGGGTCCTGGGTGCCGCAGCCCTCACCGTTTTTGTAGAAGGCAGCGTCAAAGACCGGAAGGAACTGCGTGAGCCCTCCAAACCGAAGACGGCGGAGGAGATCGAGACGACCATCAAGAACCATCCCCTCGTCCGGTATCACGGCAACTCCCCGGATTGCATGGATCTCATTCGGGCCCATCAGCTCGTTGAGTCCGGTCATCGGCACGATGCCTACGACATGGTCACTCAAAACGCTCCCTCCGCGACAGCGCAACAGGCCGTCCTCAGCGCCGTGAAACGGAGCTTGCGACTCTGGCTGACCTATCGCGATGCAGTCGCCAAGGCTTGCGGTCTCAAAAAACCGTAATGCAGGCATGGATGAGAGGAGTGCTCCTCCTACTCCTGACTGTCAGCGCGATCCGTCCCGCCTTTGGTGCCGAACCTTCCGCTGATATGGTGCTAATCCCCGCCGGGGAATATCGCATGGGCACCGCGGAAGGCAGTGACGGTCTGGCCGATGAACATCCCGAACGATTGATCTATCTCCACGCGTTCTTCCTCGACCGGTTTGAAGTGACCAATCAGGGCTATGCCGCATTTGTCCAATCGACCGGTCACCGCCCACCCGCAAACAAGAATCCGGCTTCGACGATCTGGGACGGTACGATCTATCCATCAGCCATCGCCAACCACCCAGTAGTGAATGTGAGCTGGGAAGACGCCGCGGCCTATTGCCAGTGGTCCGGCAAACGCCTGCCTACTGAAGCCGAATGGGAAAAGGCCGCGCGAGGAACCGACGGACGCCGCTATCCCTGGGGAAACGACTGGAGTTGGAAGAACGCGAACAGCGCCAGCTATTGGGCTGGACACACCATTGAGTTTCAAAGCGGAACCGATTGGGAAGCCTTTTGGATTAAGGGAGACGGGGCGCGCATAGCCAAAAAGCAGGGTATCAATGGCGAAGTCTTGACCCTGCCCATAGGAAGCTTCCCTGATGGAGCCAGCCCGTACGGGATTCAAGACCTCGCCGGCAACGCCGCCGAATGGGTGCAGGATTGGTATGATCCGAACTATTACCGGTCAGCGCCACTCAGCAATCCAGGTGGACCTGAGCGAGGCGCCATTAAGTCCATGCGAGGCGGGTCCTGGCTAAAACCGGCGATCAGCTTGCGAACCAGCGATCGAGACTGGGGGATTATGGACAGCCGCCCGAGCGGGACCGGGTTTCGATGCGCCAAAGACAGCTTCTGACGACGGCTGAGCCATCCAGGCTAAGCCACTGTTGACATCACCTTCATGCCTGCGAGAGGGAGCTGAAATACTGACTCCGTTGGGCTGTAGATTCCGGCTCCATCCGTTCAAGCGTTACCCCGATCTTTCTCCCTCCACTAGATAAACAGCCCGGCAGGCGCATGGACATGGCCAGGCAAGACCGCACCGAGCTCTGACGTGCTGACACCAAAATGTTTGACCAGCACATCAGCAAAAATATCCCTGAACTCGACCGTGGGTCTGATGTACCGCCCTTCATCGAGATTGGCCTCCGTTAAGGAGCTGGGCCAGCCGGCAGCGCCTTTGTACACCCCACCCTTCACCGATCCGCCGACCAGGAACCACGCCGAAGCCTTGCCGTGGTCCGTTCCCCCGCTCGCATTTTGCCTGACCGTGCGACCGAATTCGGTACAGGTCATCACGACCACATGATTCATCAGCGGCCCCAGATCATCGACAAAGGCCCGGATGCCTCCGGAAAAATCCGCGAGCCGCCCGGCTTGACGATTGGCTGCCGCACCACCCGCCCCTTGATCGTCATGCGTATCCCACCCGCCGATATCCACGGTGGCCACCTCGAGCCCAAGGCCCGAACGAATGATATGGGCCAGATCCCGCATTTCACGCCCGAACGTGCTGTTGGGGTATGTCGCCCCGTTTTGCGGTGCAGCAGCGCCAATTCCCTCGATTGCCGCGACCCGGCTCATGAGTTCCGGCCCCAGTGCATGCACTGCCGATCGAGCCGGATTCGCGGTACTCGATGCCGGATCTTGGGCATACATGGCGCGTAGATTCGCGTCCAGCGCGGCCTTGGACGCCCCAAGGCGGGCGAAGCTGAACGAGGATACATCGGTTAGTGATGGAACCAGCACCGTCCCGCGTAGAGACTTGGCGACATCGTCGCCAATCGCGGCAGCCCGAATGGTGGACGTACCGGCAGCCGGGACCGCAGCCAGATATCGATTCAACCATCCGTCCCGTTGCTCTGGGAAACCATGTTCGATCGTGTCCTGGTCCGTAAAATGCGATTGCGTACTGCCGGCGAACCCCGCCGCCGGCAGGACCGCTAAACGATTGCTGGTATAGAGCCCATGCAAGGGAAGAATAGACGGATGCATGGCAAAGCCGGTCCCTGTCAGATCGAGGCCCGATCCATCACCGGACCCTGGCGGCAAAATACCGATGCCCCCATTGGTTGACCGAGGACGCATGGCATAGTACTGCGGATCAGAATAGGGCACGATGGTATTCAGACCGTCGTTGCCGCCGCGTTGAAAAACGACTACCAATGTTTTGCCTGCATTGCTCGCTGCATGCGCCCGGCTCTGAAAGAACAGCTCCAAAGGAAACATGTTGGCGGCCAACGCGGTGGCGGCCAGCCCCAAGGCCCGTTTTAATACAGTGCGCCGTGACACCTGTTGGAACGCCGACGAGCAGCAATGACAGTGGTCCATGATCGTCCCTCTCCATGATCGCCCCGCTATTGATAGAGATACCGCGGATTCGTGAGCATGCTCGCCAATGTCCGATCGAGCGCCGCTTCTGTGCTGGAACTGTCCAGATTGAATGCCCCCCCGCCGCTCCGCAACGTCGTCAGATAGATTTGATACTCGGTGGCCGTAGCCACTCGGTCATTCGTGAGATTCAGGAGAAATCCTAAGACCTCTGCCTCCGTCCTCAAACCAAGGCCCTTTAACCACAGACGAGTAAGCCCTCCGCTCGTATCCGATCCGAATCGGATGGTCGAGCCAAACCCGGGGATAGTGGCTTCGTAGGCCATTGCCGTTTCATGGAACAACACATAGGTATTCAGCCAATGCTCGGACTTTTCTTTATAGCCGGTCGGTGGAGGCATTTCGAATAATCCCTGCCCGGTCGCCGTCAGTCGCCGTCGGATAGGCTCGTGCGATGACCAGACCCCGAGATTACGATAGAGTCCGACGACGTACTCCAAGGGCGTCTTCACCAGACTTCGATAGTTGGCCACATTATTGAAGTCCGGTGACGTAACAATAGCGATTAACACTTTGCGTATATCGCCGCCTGAATCGCTGAATACCGACGCCACTTCAGTGATCAACGCAGAAGATGGTGTTTCACTGACGAAGTACTCACAGAGCTTTTTCGCCAGATGCCTGGCGGTTGAGGGATGGCTGGCCGCAATTTGCAACACCCGCTCTCCTTCGGTTGGTCCACTCCCGTCAAACGCCACCGACTGCCCCAGCACTGTTTTGGTTCCCAGGCTGTGTCGACTGGACACGAATCGAAATCCAGGCGCCGAGCCTTCCGGCACCGTCCAACCGGTAAATGCCTTGGCGGCCTCATTGATATCCGCTTGAGTATATCCAGCCGGATGCCCCTGCTCATCCACTCCAAGGGTATGGAGCTCCAAGACTTCGCGCGCATAGTTCTCATTCGGATTCTCTTTCTTATTCACATCGGTATTCAGGTACACCATCATGGCCGGGCTCTTCCCGCTCGCGATCAACAAATCCACAAACCGCCCATAGGCTCGAGTCCGAAAGGCCTCATTCTCATAGACTTCGTATTGGCCACGGAAATGCGACCGGTAGTCGGTGTTGAAATGGTTGTCCCAGAAATAGACCATCTTCTCGAGCAACTGACGCCGGCTATACAGCTTCCTGATGAGATCATGGTCCTGTATTTGCTGAAGCTCCGGTTTCAATACTGTCGGCTCAGGATCATCTTTCTTCCAGGCACGCTGAGCGGCTGCCAAACGGAAATCCGTGTCGGTATCCACAATGGGATTCGCCACAGGCAATGGCGTGGTTGAATGGAGATTCGTCGGCCAGGGCTGGGCCGGATCGAGACCCAGCTGTTCCTTCATATAGCCGGTCGCCCATTCTCTGGATTGAGCGGCCGTCATATGAGACACCGCATTGAGTTGATTAGGAGTGCCTCCAAAGGTGAGTCGGCTCAATACGTGATAGCCGAACCAGTTTGCCGGCGCTGTCGGAAGCCCCGAGGCAGGAGGATCCGAGGGGGGGGGCGGGCATTGCAATTGTTTCAGGAGGAAGCGGGGTCGAGATTGCGCGTGTGAGTCCTGGAATCCCGGAGGACAACCGCTGAAGGCCCCTGTTGGACGGTGTCGACGGTCCTCCAACCACGGAGCTGCCTGAGGCACCGGGGGCAGCCGCTGCGATCGCAGGGCTGGCACTCGGTGCGGCAGCAGCCATAGCCGTAGTCCCACTCATTGTCGTAGACATACCGGCCCCGGCCATCGCCGGGACTCCGGACGCAATCAAACTCGTTGCTTTCATCCCACTCGCACTCTCCTCAATCTTTACTGGTGCCCGCCCCGGTGGCTCTATCGCCGACACGCGCTGAGATTCAGCAGCTGGCTTTTTCGTAATTACTTTGGCTTTCTTCTTTTTTGAAGATTTCTGGCCAGGTTCAGAGATTGAGGAAATCGTCGCCGCCTCCTTCACTTCCGGCAAAGCCATATCAACCGGCCGAACCGGTTTGAGAAGGGAGTGTCGTGGACCTGAAGAAGAATCTGAAACCGGATGCACCTCCCCCTCATGCGCATAGATAGGAATGTTCCCTCCACCTATCGACCAGAGTGAGAGGGCGACGACAATGGAGACTCGACCGGATTTCACCCACATTGATTCGGCAATGTTTGACAACATAGTGTGTTGCTCGTCTTTGAGTAACCCCATAACGGACCTCCTCTATGAAACCGAGGTCTCTTCCTGTGGGGCGTTGGGTGAGCAAGACCAATACCCTACGGCTTGTTCTTCGATGCCGCCTGGCATTCCTATACGAATCGCGGCGTTATCCCTCGCACAGACCAGACTGAGGGGGATTCCCTACCGCTGATGTACGAGAGAGGCCTTCCGACCACGTCCACAATGTGACGCACCCTGGCTGGCGCCCCATACAGAGAACGCATGACCCTATGCCGGATCAGCTACGTATTTATGGCTATGATCGATGAGCAGATGACGTCAGCGAGGCCAGAGAAACACGAGCGGAGGAATGTTGAGAGTTAAGGTGACAGTACGTAGTGCATCTCCTCAACCTGGACAACAGGCATGATGAGGCCGCCCCCCTCCTGGTCATGGGAGAAGTCATAGACGATCGACTCCTCGGGAATGAGTCGACCGACGATGATGACGGCAAATTCTACAGTCTTTCCAGCAGCAAGCTCCCGCTGCCATCGATCCAACGACTCTGCCGGAGGGATCGCTCTGAGCCCTCCGGGCAAATCATCCAGTTTGAAACGAACCTGGCCCCAGCCTGTCGCGGTAAACACCGGTCCCACCGCCACCGAAAAACCCTGCACCTCCGGATCGAATCGAGATAATTCTCCCGTCCACCGAAATGCAATCCGTTTAGCCAGCGCGGAGTTTCCGACGCGACTCGCATCACGTTCACGATTAAGGGCGAACAGCCGATCATCATGCCCGGGGTCATGATGACCATACCCATAAACTACTGGCCAATCAGGAGGCCGGCCGTCTAAGACCGTTAGAAACTTTTCGATGGAAGGCGCATCATCCAGCAACTGGATGTCTTTCAAAATAGCGGCAGCAAACTGAGGCAGGCTCAAGAATTGGAGAGGCCCAACCCCTACCCCTTCTTCCGCTCCTCTTGCAGGAGCGGACAACAGTACGATCAAGATGACGAACACGGCGCGTATGGCCATCGCCACCCCTACTACTCAGCAGGAGCTTGAGCCAAGGCTTGAGAAAACGTCTTTTCGAGTCCGCGCACGGAAGGCTGATCAACATGTAGGACACCAGCCTCAAGCAAGACGGCCACCCGAGGGGAAGGATCGATTCGCCGAAGCGCCGCTTGAGTCAACCCCTCCGTCCTGATCACCTTCTCGTAGGTCCCCAGCCAGGCCTCAATGACGGCACGCAATCCCGCATCTGCGGGCTTCATCTTGCCCAGCTTTACTTGCTGAAGGAGCTTGATGATCGGATCAGATTGCGCAATGGTGTTCATCGCACGTTGAAGCAGTTCCTCGGATTGCATTGGGACCGCCTAGTTGGTCGAGCAGGAACCAGGTCCCCGCGGATCGCCGCAGCTGCCACAAGACCCGCCGGATCCGGATCCTGGTGAAGCCCATCCTCCCGTCGCGCCGACTCCGAAGGAAGAGATCTGCTTTTCCAGCCTTGTCGCCTGGCACTTCGGACAAGCGGCTTCATCTGATCTATGGATCAAGAGCTCAAACCGGTGTTTACATTCGCTACAGACATATTCGAAGATAGGCATGCATCACACTCCTTGTTGGGGCACATTATAAAATCACCCTGCTCAGATCGCAATGCGAGGTCCCTATGTACCGTGAAGAACAATCCTTCACTCTCCGATTCAGCCTGGAAGCCAGTTTTCCGGACAACTACGACGGAGACGAGGATCAGCGAGCCTGGACCGGTGAGTGGGAAGCCCGTATCAAGCCGGACATTCTCAAAATGGTCTTTGAGTCCTTACGCCGTCACCCAAACTGGGCGGCGCACATTCGCAATCGGGGGAAATCCGCCCTCGACGAAATCGAAATCGTCGTTGAGAGGGATTTCGGAAAGCCACAACCCTTCAAAATCTAATTATGCCGCCTCAAAGAGATATTGGGCTCTATATTCACGTCCCGCTCTGCCGGCAACGCTGTCACTTCTGCGCCTTCTACTTAGAGATCGCCACACCAGCTCGTATTGCAGCCTTCCTTTCAGCACTTGAACGTGAACTGACCCTCTATCACCGGCAGGACGTACTTGCTGGACGCGCACTACAGAGCATCTACTTCGGAGGGGGAACACCCACGACCATTCCCTCATCGCAACTGGCCTCGCTCCTCACCCGTATCAGAAAGATCTACGCCCTCGCACTCGACGTCGAAACCACTGTCGAAGCTCATCCCTCAACGGTCACGCGACAGGATTTAAGTCGCCTTGCCGAAGCCGGCTTCAATCGGATCAGCCTGGGGGCTGAATCGATGGCTCCCCAAGACTTCATTCCAATCGGCCGCCCGGGGACAATATCTGAAACCGAGCAAGCTGTCGAAAATGCCCGCGCGGCAGGATTTTCAAACATCAACCTGGACCTCATGTACGGACTGCCAGGCCAAAACCTCGCATCATGGACGGCCACCCTGCACTCACTCCTCGCCCTCGATCCGACACATATCTCTTGCTATGCCCTGACAATCGAAGACCACACCAAGCTGGCACAGGATATCGCCAAGGGACTGGTCCCTGCACCTGACGAAGGGCTGCAAATTGAGATGGAAGAGGCTGCAGAAACGGTCTTGGCACAGGCCGGATTTACTCGCTACGAGATATCAAACTACGCCAAGTCGGGCTACGCCTGTCGCCACAATCTGCTCTATTGGACTGACGGCGACTACCTGGGCCTCGGCCCCAGCGCACAGTCCTACGTCGCCGGAAGCCGATTCGGCAATATTGCCGATCTCGACGCCTACACCGGTCAACTGCAGACCGATCACCTTCCGGTTGCGGAGCGCCGCATACTGACCCACGAAGAACAACAACGCGATGCCCTGATTTTCGGACTTCGATTACTGAAGGGGGTCCCGCACACCCTCGCTCGTGATGATGCCGGACAGCGCGATATTCTCACGCACCTCACTGAGCGAGGTCTGATCGTCAACGAACACGACCGCATCACACTCACCCCCATGGGCCGCCGTTTTGCCGACAGCGTGGCATCAGAGCTGTTCTGAGCCTGACGCGTTCATCTCCGCCATGCCATTGACAACCGACGCTTCCGAAAGAGACACTATTATCCTTTCACGCGAGGTGACTCATGCCTGTCAATATGGATCCAGCCAAGAAGCGCAAGCCCGGCCAAGCGGAACCGACCCCAGCCTCGCAAGCGGTCCCCGAACCCACAGAGACCGCACCGCTCGCGTTTGGAACCGAAACCCATGCTGATCGCGAGAAAGACCTGGCCGATGCCGAATGGAAGAATTTGTGGGATGCGACTGAAGTGATCGATATGGATAAGGTGTAAGCGGCGCTGCTCAAGCCGGAAGAAAATAGAAGGCGATCGCCAGCATCGCGTACACCCCGACCAGCATGGCGCCCTCCATCCAGTTTGATTCTCCGTCGATCGCGACGAAACCCACGACAAACACCGAGATCGTCACCGCCGCCACTTCAAACGGCGTAAAGATCAAGTCCAGAGGGGTTCCAAAGAGATAGCTCGCAAAGACCAATACCGGTGCGACTAGAAGCGCAATCTGCAGGCTCGACCCCACGGCAATGCCATAGGCCAAATCCATTTTATTCTTCATGGCCATGAGAACCGCCGTCGAATGTTCCGCCGCATTACCGACCAATGCCACGAGGATCACGCCGACGAAGACCTGCGTCAAACCCAGTTTGTGCGCGGTCGGTTCGATCGCCCCGACCAACAATTCGCTCATGACCGCAATCAACGTCGTCACGACCGTCAGCACGGCCACGGACATACGGAAACCCCAGGGCTGTTCCCCGAGATCTTCTGCATCATGCGACTCTCCTGCATATAAATGGCGATGCGTCCTCAGTGAAAACAGCAGGCTCAGGCCATACATGACGAAGAGCACAATCGCGATCTCCAGACTCATCTCCCGTTCGATCGCGACGCCCCTGTCAGCAGCGGTAAAATGGAAGAGCGCGGGGATAATCAAGCCGACCGCCGCCAATAACAAGAGACTGGAACCCATGCCCGCCGCCGTTTGGTTGAACTTCTGCCGTTCATACTTCAACCCGCCGGCCACCATGGATGCCCCCAGCACAAGCAGGATGTTGCCGAGGATAGAACCGGTCAGTGACGCTTTCACCACATCATGGAGCCCCTCACGGAGCGCTGCGAGTGCTATGATCAGCTCCGCGGCGTTCCCCAGTGAGGCATTCAACAAACTGCCGACCCCGGCACCGACATGCGATGTGAGATGTTCGGTCGCGCGACCCAACATGCCGGCGAGTGGAATGATGGCACAGGCAGAAGCAGCAAAGATCAAGAGCGGATCGGCCTTCGCAACCTCAAAGGCGATTGCAAGCGGAATGAACACGAGCAGCACGTCGAGCCAGGATGTAAAGATTCGTTTCATGACTGAAACCTAGCATGAGTCCTGGTGATTGTCGATGAAACCCACACCAACCACAGATACATTGTTCTATCCATTTCATCTCTGCCATGAGGAGACATTGCATCGCCTCTTGGCGCGATTCCACCGTATCCACTTTCGCGACTATATGGCACTCCAGCTCAGCCCCTTTTCAGGAACCACCGCCTATGCCGATCGCATGGGGGGCATATTTCCAGAACTGGTAACCACCGGCAGACTGATTCAAGGTCACCACGTCAGCGGCCCCTTAAACGATGTCAGCCAGATCTCCATCGACCGTGACTTGACCGATAGTCGCTGGCGAGCGCTCTTCCATACCGCGCTCCGTGAAGACCGGAGATTTCAGCGGGGACTCTTCGATCCCGCACATGCCATGACGATTGGTCGCGATACCTTGCCTGGCCCCGCGGCACTGCTCCGACTCATGGGCGAGAATTTTCTCCATCTACCGTTCACCGTCAAGGCCGTACAACAGCTGAGCCGCGAACGGCTGAGCGGAGATGCCGCCTTTCGTTTCGAGTATGGTCTGGCATTGGTCAAAACCGCCGCGGCTCAGTACCATACGATTCAACTGGCTCACACCCTACAGGTAACAGCCGCCACAGATTCGCCCGCACATTTTCAGCTATTCGGCCACACACTCACGCGCGAGAACGAACGGCTTCCCAACCATCTGGTAATCAGAGCTGGGTATTAACCTCCTCTCAAGACTCTGCTACACTTTTCGGCTATGGCGAAACCATCCTTTCCGCAGACCATCCCCGACGTGACGGAAGAGACCGGAACAGGAACCGATGATGGTCTTGAAGCCCGGGTGATCGTCTATAACTGTGACTGCCACACGTACCAACAGGTGATTGCCCTCCTGTGCAAGTACGTGCCAGGCATGACTTCGTCACGCGCCTTTGAGCTCGCATATCAGATTGATCATGAGGGAGAGGCGATGGTCTTTGAAGGAGAGACAGGGCAAGCCGAACAGATCGCCTCAGGGCTGGCAAGCGGAGGCCTGCGCGTCGTCGTCCAATAAGTCGCGCACCCACGCAGGCCCTTGAAATGAACTACTTGGCTTTCCGTTTCGCTGGTTGCTTCGCGCCTTTGGGGGCAACGGGAATCACCGCTTTGACAGATTTCGCCGCGTTCGCCGGCGTTGCGGGTTTGGCGGCTTTTAACGGCTTCGCCGATACGCGGGGTTTTGTGGGAGGTTGCTTGCCCGCTTTGGCTGACTGGCGACTGGATCGCGACGATCCCGACTTCACCGGAATCGGCATGGCGGCATACACTTTATTGATCTTCGTCAGCTGGTCCGGATTCATGACCCGCACTTGATACAACTCAAACAGTTTGCCGATAGCTTTCTGATCGCCTCGCTTTGCCGCATTGAGCAACTTGCGGCGTTGGTTCATTTCTTCTTCTTCAGTGTGGGAGGCAGCGCGTCGTTCCATTCTACTCCATCCTCTTCTCGCAACTCTTCAAACAGACACCAGGCCTGCCGAACAGGTACAAAGTCGCGGAACTATATCAGAAATCACACACATGTTGAAACAGGTTGTATATCCGATAAAATTCAGGCCCCAAAGGCACGTCAGACGCACTGAGGGGCCATCAACAAAGGAATACCTTCTTCCCCATTGAGCCCCGTCAAACCAGGTAGGTATAATCGTCCCACTACATTCACCGGAGATTTGATCATGTCCATGCATACCGCCCCGCAATCCACCGTCGCAGACGATCCAAAAGCCCGTGAGGTCATGCGGCAGGCATTCGAAAAGACCGCCCGTTGGCCGAAAGATTTTAACGGCTTCACCGCCGATCTCACCGTCAATATTAACGGGAAGGTGACCACCGGTCCCGTCATGGTAAAGGGCCCCCGTGAGGTATCAGTGCAACTCGGAGACGCCGAGGTACAGAAATGGGCCCAGGAACAGCTTGGGATGATCGCCGTCCACCGCGGCCCTCGGAGCTTTGAGGAATCAGACGGCAAGTATTCCCTGACCATGGAAGAAGACGGCCACCCGTTCGGCACCAAGCTCGACATCCACGGGTCGAACTCCTTCTATCGGATCAAGGACAACCGCATCACCCAGATTAACCGCAAAATGGCCCATCCTGGCATGACCCCGTTTGCCTTCTCGATCAATGTCGAAGAAAGCTCCATCACGCAGGACCAGAAGAATCTGACCACCAAATACACCGTCTATTACTATTCCCCGACCGACGGCAAGTTGAACAACGTCGAGAGCTTCACCGACACGCATGTCCGCGTGGGAGCGGCCGATCTGCCCGCCACCCGCCGCATCATTGCATTTGAGAACGGCCAGGTCATCGTGAAGAACCTGACCTTCGCTAATCACAAGCTGCTCTAGATCCATTCTCCCGCCCGCTCCCCGCTTGGGGAACGGGCGGACAATGGACGGTAAATACCTCAATGGACCTCAGAACCTCATTCCCACGAAGCATGCGGATCAAGCTGGAGGGCTACGTTCATCTCGCGCGCATGCTCGACAAGTGCCGCGCCGTTCTCGCCGGCACCGAAGGCGAATATATCTATCCCTGCCCGATGGACGAACGGCTGTTGGAGTTCGCCGGGATCACCAGCGAGCAATTCACCGCGGCCGTAAACACGAATCCGGCAGATGCAGGAGTCGCCGCCTGGTTTCGGCAGACGGCGACACCGCATCCGACAGCTGAATTGGAGAAATGGAATGAGAAGCTGTTGGCGCGCGGCCCGAGCTCTCCGGAGAGTCTGAAGAAGTTCAAGAAATACCGCGACGCCGTCGATCCGTCGAGGACCGATCTGACCGCTTGGTCCGATCTGCAGGATCTGGAGGAAGGACGAGGCGTACCGCAACGACAGGTGGTCGCGTAACCGACGGCTGAGCCAAAGGACACCGCAACATGAAAATGACCACAGCAACCTATGCGTGCCTATTGATCGGATTGACCAGTGCCGGCTGCGAAACCGAGCAGCTCATGCTCCAAAAGAGCGCCTTGACCACTGAACTACGCCAGGAAACCACTACCGGTATGGCGCTACCAGCCGGTTGCCCGACGCTTATGAAATCTCTTCCCGCCACGCAAACCAGCCTGACGGTTTCCTACCTCGAACCAACAAAAAATCAGAATGGCGCCTTGCTCACCGACCTCGCTTACACCACGATTTATCTGAACGCCACAGGCGCTCCAACAAGGGCCATTCGCGTCTGGACCAATGACCCTCACGGCGGAGCCCAGGTCACCATCAGCGATATTCCCGTGACCGCATCAGAGATAGGCCTGTGCGTCACCGCAACGAATTGGGCAGGAAAAGAATCGTTGTCGGCTTCGACCAAACCGTAGCGTTTCTTCACCAACGGTCAGTTGCGTAGCATCGTTCAAGAACCTCGAATGGCGAGGTGTATTTAGGAGAGGCTCTATTGGAAAGCAGCCCGCTGTGTTACTTGCCCTTCTCGCGTTTCGCTGCCTTTTTCTCTGCCATGGTCTTCGACGGTTTCTTTTTGGTCTCTTTCTTCTTGTCCTGACCTTTGCCCATGACGCTGCTCCTTTGTGGTGAGAGTACCGCTGCCTACTTGTAGCCTTCCCCGCTCGTTCCCCCGCCGAACCCGCCCCAGTTGCCGCCGAAACCACCCTGCCCTGTGCCCCAATACTCGCCACGTTGAATGCGCCGATAGGGATGTCGCAGGTCCGGGCGGCTGATCCACCAGAAAAAGGACATCGCCCCCAGGCTGGTGAAGAGGGTGATCCAGAACCCGACACCTTTGAAATGGTGCTTAGGCAACGTCCCAACCCGCACCTCTTGAGCCGGCGTCGCGAGCGCGACCACGGTCCGGTACAAGCCTTCACCGAAGTGCCCCAACTGAATCGCGGGAAGCAACGTGCCGCCGCCGACGTCGGTCATGATCGTCGGTGTGATAATGGGGAGCATCTGGCGCCCCAACGTCATCGCCGCCTGCCGCTCTTCCACGGAGACCAGCACCATCACTCCATGTTCCTGCTGCGCCGAGCCGATCCCCCATTTCCCATAGAGGGCCGCCGCATATTCGTTGGCTGAGAGAAACGGCTTGATCGACGGCACCGTGACCACGACCATCTCCACTCCGGTCTTTCGTTCGAGGTCCTGACAGACAGAACGAATCCGTTCTTTCCACTCCGCATCCAGTACGCCGGCGTGATCGCTGACGTACCCCATCGGTCCGGGCAAGGGCGCGCGTTCCTTCGGACGATCATAGAGAGCCGCTTCCGCCGCTCCGATCACAACAAGCAGCAGCACGCTCAATATCGCCATCGAAAAAACGAGTGTTTTCAGCCGGCCGATCACGCTGGCTCCTGCGTCAATCGAGTTTCTACGGATTGCACCAGCCGTTCAAAACTATCGAGATACCGCTCCATGAGCCGCGGCACTTCCTTTTGCCCCGGCGAGATCTGCCCGCGCTTGAGCAACCACGCGTCGTGCAGTCCCGACAGATCGACGGAGAATAGGGTTTCGACATCCTTTAAGAGCGGCTCACCTTGCGACAACACCGGCCGCCCCAACAATCGCTGCACCCCGCGCAAACAAGGCAACGTCGCCGTCAATGACAGCGGCAAGAGAATCGTAATGGCTTCTTCAACGCCCCCGCCTTCGATAAAGCGCTGGCGCACACGCAACAGATTCCCCCGCAAGCTTTGCAGCACTTCAGCACGGAGATAGCGCTGGTCGACCTTGAACCCGACGAACGGATCCTGTCCGGCGAGAAGCCGATGCTGCTCCTGTATTTCCAGATACTCGAGAGGAAATACCAGCGCCATCGCGGGCAAATCAGCCTGCGTGACAAACAGCGGCACGACAATCTGCTCCTTCGCCCAACGGCGATGCAGCGGGCTATATTTTTTCAGCTGGTCCGCCTTGGTCGATTTCACAACCAGGACTATATTCAGATTCGAGCGCCCCGGTAGAAACTCCCCACGCACTGCGCTGCCATACAGCAGCACGCCATCGAGCGAGTCGCCATACACCCGCTGCACATCCTTCACATAGGCGCGCAAGTGCTGCTGATACTCATCCGGCAATCCGTCGATCACCCATTCGCTACCTGCCATCGTGTAACCTCGCCATTCCTGCTGCCGTATTCCGGGCAAACGGATCCGGAAGAAATCCTGCTGCCATGACTCGATCGACCATTGAAAACGGCGCCGATTGCCGCAGACCCGCGGTGGTGGACAAGACGCGATACCGCAGCCGTGCATTCCGATCCAGCGTGCGGAAGACCCGGTTACGCAGGAACCCGATGACGGGATTCGCCGTGTTCCAAAACAGGACCTGTTCATCCGCCAATCGTTGCAACATCGTCACCTGAGGCCGCCGGGCATCCTCGTACACTTTCAATCTCGCCGCCGAGAAATTCCGCTCAGCCAGACACTTCGGCAATAGGTCCGCGAGCGTCATCGCGTCGACCATCGCTTGCATGCGGCCTTGCGACGCGTGCGGGTTCATCGCATGGGCCGCATCGCCGATCAACACTGCACCGTCCGCCACCCAGGTCGGTGTCCGTACGCGCCCGGTCGGCATGAACGCCGTCTGGCTCCAATCCTTCAATTGCAGGAACAGCGGCTTGAGCGTGGAATCGATGGCCGTCCAGGCCTCCTGCAAAGCCGGAAGGCCCTGCGCCTTAGTCTGATCATAGGTACCCGTTGGAATCATATAGAAGCAATAGACCTTGCCGCCCGCCGCGGGAAAGAGTCCGAGAATCGTTTTTTTGCCGACATAATACTTGGCCTCGGTGATCGGCAGCGGAGAATCCAAGATCGCGATCAGATACCCCTGCGGATAGAGATGCACCTCCGCCGGAATCTGCAGAGCCTGCCGAACCTTGGAAAACGCGCCATCGGCCCCGACGACCACCTTCGCACGAACGGTCACCTCTTCACCGCCGCGCGTGGCGGTCAGACCGCTCACCTGCGTCCCCTCATGCACCAAACTCACAAAGCTGGCTCCATACCAGAGTGAGACCGAAGATTCCGCCTGAATGGCATCAAGAATCGCATGGTGCACCACGTTCGGCAACGTCACGACGGCATGATTGTATGGCGCGGGCAATTCTCCATAGTCGATCGTGCACAACCGTTCGCCACCCACTCGGCAGAAATGAAACTTGCGGATCGGCCTAGTCGAGTCCGTCGGCAACTTGTTGAGCAATCCCAGCCGATCTAAGACCTGTTGGCCATTCGGCTGAAGAATTTCTCCACGTAGCCCCTGCGGCGGACCTAAGGCCTGCTCCAGAACGATCGTCTTGATCCCCTGCTGCGCCAGCGCGAGCGCCAAGACGGCCCCTCCGCCTCCCGCCCCGACCACCGCAATGTCTGTGTCGACGATAGTCCCTGCCACGTGTATCCCGCTTATGGTTTCCAGAGATGGTAGCGCTGCTGATCGTTCCACATCGTCAAAAACTTCTCTCTCGCCTGAGCCGTAATCGCGTGATCTCGTATCACATCCAGCCGCTCGTCGTTGTAACGATTCCCGCTGCCGGTATGGTTCATCGATCCGGAAGCGTTGATCTCATCATCGATCACCACCTGCGTGTTGATTGACCAGAATGGGAATGCCGGCCAGGTGCAAGGTCTCGACGGCGGTCCGTTGCTTTTGATCGTCGAGCCTCTGCCGATCTGTAATCACACGCACGTCAAGGCCGCGCTTCTTCGCCTCAACCAGGCCTTTCACGGCCAACGGCGAGGTCAGCCCATACACGGCCACGTAAATATAGCGTGAGGCTTGCTCGTAGATCTTCGACAGTTTTGTCAGCGGCTCGTCTTCTGGAGCATAGAACACCTCGATACTGGTGGCATCGGCTGAACCGATCACGCCTCCAGACAGGCAGATAACGCAGAGGACAACCCGAAGGAGATAGTGGCAGAAGGCTGGCAAGCACCGCCTCGTCATTCGACTTCGAACAAATCTCGAAAGTGATCGTCGGACGCGTCCCACGCTTGAGTGGAATGGGTACCGAGCCACCCCCGCAGGAAGGCTTTCTGACCGGGCGTGAGCTGTTGTTTGATCTGATGCGATCGCCCTTGAAGAGGCTGAAGAAACCCCACTCGCTTCTGAAAATCCAACGTGGCGGTGCGGACGTAGACGCCGGTATACATCGACGGCTTATCGTCCTCGCCCTCCCCTTGAATCCAAACGGACAAAAACTTCTCTAACTGTAATCCGGCGCTATCCATCGCCGGGTCGGTTTCATGAAACAGCTCTTGCTCGGACTCCTTGAGCGGGGTTGCCTCAAGAGCCCGAAACATAAAATTTTGTTTCCACATCGACGACTCCTCCGAGAGGGTCGCATAGTGTATGGGGAGCCAAATGAAAGTCAAGCAACGTGCCAGGCCCGCGTTGCCTTGACAAGGGCGGAGACTCTTTGTTAACGTCCTGAAATTCCTTAATCTCTAGGCCAACTTGGGAGAATCCATGCAGGTCAAGGTCAATGGGAAATCCGAGGACATCCAGAGCGGCAGCGTCCTCGATTTGCTCACACTCAAGAAGATCGATCCGCAGATGGTTGCGGTCGAGGTCAATGACAAAATGATCGAACGGGAACATCTCGCCACCACCACCCTCAAAGAGGGCGATCTGGTCGAATTCCTCTTTTACATGGGAGGAGGCCGGTGACGATGATGATGCATAAAGAAATTACCGAATTGATCGGCAAGACTCCGCTTGTCCGCTTGAACCGGCTGTCCAAGCCTGGTTCAGCGACGATCTACGGCAAGGTGGAGTTTTTCAATCCGGGCGGCAGCGTCAAGGATCGCATCTGCCTGAATATGATCAATGAGGCAGAGCGACAGGGTAAGCTGAAGCCGGGCGGCACTATTGTGGAACCGACCAGCGGCAATACCGGCATCGGCCTGGCGCTGGTCTCAGCCGTGCGCGGCTATAAGCTCATCCTCGTCATGCCGGAAAGCATGAGCATGGAACGGGCGAGCCTGCTGTCCTCCTACGGCGCACAGCTGGTCCTGACTCCCGCGTGGGAAGGGATGAAAGGGTCGATTAAGGAAGCCGAAAGCATCCTCGCTCAGAATCCGAGCTATTTTATGCCGGATCAGTTTTCGAATCCGGCAAATCCGGCAATGCACCGGATGACGACGGCTCCTGAAATTTTGGATGCGCTGGATGGAAAGATCGACGCGTTCGTCGCGGCAGTCGGTACGGGCGGGACGATTACAGGCTGCGGAGAGCTGTTCAAGGAAAAGAACCCGAACGTGCTGGTGGTCGCCGTAGAACCGGCCGGCTCACCCGTGCTATCAGGCGGCGATCCTGGCCCCCACAAGATCCAAGGCATCGGAGCCGGGTTCATTCCCAAAGTCCTGAACCGGAAGATCCTCGACCGCGTGATTACCGTGACCGACGATGAGGCCTATCAAACGGCCAAGCAACTGTCGAAGAAAGAAGGCCTATTGGTCGGCATTTCTGCCGGAGCAAACGTGTTTGCCGCACAGAAAGTCGCCGAAGAGCTTGGCCCTGGCAAGAATGTCGTCACCATTTTGTGCGACACCGGCGAGCGCTATATCAGCATCGAGAAGTATTTCAACATCTGATGGTTGATCAAGGAGGGATGCTCAAAATAGACATCCAACAAGGCCGCAGGCGAAAAGAAACCGGAAGCGTACCCTCTAGGGTACGTTGAGGATTTTTCGAGCCGAGAACGAAGTTGAGGGCTATTTTCAGCATCTCGTGGAATAT
The DNA here is from genome assembly GCF_900403705.1 of Nitrospira lenta. Lineage (NCBI taxonomy): Bacteria > Pseudomonadati > Nitrospirota > Nitrospiria > Nitrospirales > Nitrospiraceae > Nitrospira > Nitrospira lenta. The sequence goes on from NZ_OUNR01000016.1 coordinate 323,907, forward strand.
GGAATTCACCGAAGAACAGATAAATCGCTATAGCCGGCATATCCTCCTTCCTGAAGTCGGCGGCAAAGGACAGAAGAAGATCGCCAAAGCGAAGGTTCTTCTTGTCGGCGCCGGAGGTTTGGGCTCACCGGCGGCGCTCTATCTGGCCGCAGCGGGCGTCGGTACTGTCGGCTTGATCGACAGCGACGTGGTAGACCTCACGAACTTGCAGCGACAAATCCTCCACCACACGTCCGATGTAGGCCGTCACAAAGTGGTGTCCGGAAAAGAAAAGATTCTCGCACTGAATCCCGACGTCATCGTGAAGACCTACGAGGAGCGCTTGACCGCGGGGAATGCGCTCAAGATTTTCAGCGAATACGATGTCATCATTGACGGCGTCGACAACTTCACGGCGAAGTTTCTGATCAACGATGCCTGCTTCTTTGCCGACAAACCGTTGGTGCATGGCGGCATTCTTCGCTTCGACGGCCGTGTGACGACAATCATCCCAAGGAAGTCGGCCTGCTATCGTTGCGTGTTCAAGACCCCGCCGCCGGCTGGCCTGGTGGCCTCCTGTCAGGAAGCGGGCGTTATCGGCGTGTTGGCCGGAATTATCGGGACGATTCAGGCGACGGAGGCATTGAAGCTCATCCTCGGAATAGGGCGGCCGCTGACCGACCGGCTGCTCGATTTCGATGCTAAGAAAACCCTGTTCCGCGAGATCAAAGTAAAGCGCAATCCACATTGCGCGCTCTGCGGTGACCATCCGACGATCACCGAGCTGTTCGACGATGGAGACCCGTTTGCCGGCTGTGCCGTTCGTCCGTAGCGTTTAACTTTTTACGTAATGGTGTCGCAATGACCAAAATGAAAGCCCTCGTCTGCCGGGAATGCGGGAAAGAATATCCCACCAAAGCCATCCACGTCTGTGAGATGTGCTTCGGCCCCCTCGAAGTGAAGTACAACTACGAGGAGATCAAGAAGGCAATTTCGCGCAAGAAGATCCAAGAGGGTCCTCACAGCATGTGGCGGTATATCGACCTGCTGCCGGTCGAAGGCACGAACTTCGTCGGCCCCCATGCCGGGTTGACGCCGTTGGTCCGCGCCAAGAATCTCGGTGCCTATCTCGGCCTTGATGAGCTGTACATCAAGAACGATACGGTCAACCATCCCACGCTCTCCTTCAAGGATCGCGTCGTGGCGGTCGCGTTAACGCGCGCCCGAGAGTTGGGATTTGAAACAGTGGCCTGCGCCTCGACGGGCAATCTGGCCAATTCCGTGTCCGCCCATGCCGCCGCCGCCAATCTCCATTGCTACGTCTTCATCCCGGGAGATTTGGAAGCCGCGAAGGTGTTGGGCAACCTCATCTATAAGCCCCATGTGGTTGAGGTCGAGGGCAATTACGACGATGTAAACCGTCTCTGCAGCGAAATCGCCGGCGAACATGGCTGGGGATTTGTGAACATCAACATCCGCCCCTACTACGCCGAAGGCTCCAAGACGCTTGCATACGAAACCGTTGAGCAACTCGGCTGGAAGACACCGGACCAGGTCGTCATTCCCATGGCCTCTGGCTCTCTCCTGACCAAGATCTGGAAAGGCCTGCACGAAATGAAATACGTGGGGCTCATCGATGAGGTTCACACGAAGCTCAACGGCGCCCAGGCGGAAGGCTGCTCTCCGATTTCCACCGCCTTCAAAGCGGGACGCGATTTCTTCAAGCCGGTCAAGCCCAAGACCATCGCCAAATCGCTGGCCATCGGCAACCCTGCCGACGGCTACTACGCGCTGAAGGCGACGGCCGAGAGCAAAGGCGCTATGGAGATGGTGACCGACGAAGAAGTCGTCGACGGGATCAAACTGCTCGCGCAGACCGAAGGCATCTTCGCTGAAACCGCCGGCGGCGTGACCATCGGCGTGCTGAAGAAACTGGTCAAGCAGGGCGTGATCAAGAAAAATGAAGTGACGGTCGCCTACATCACGGGGAACGGATTGAAGACGCAGGAAGCGGTCATCGACGCCGTCGGACGGCCGACCCGCATTCAACCAAGCCTCGTGGCCTTTGAAAAAACCTTTAAGTTGGGAAAGAACGGTGGTGGTGACGCATGATTAAAGTCCGCATTCCCACTCCCCTCCGGCCGCTGACGAAGAACCAGGGGGAGGTTGAAACGACAGCCGGCAGTATCACGAACATGATCGAGTCGCTGAACAGCGCGCATCCCGGGATCAAGGACCGCCTCTGCGATGAGACCGGTGAATTGCGCCGCTTCGTCAACATCTATGTCAACGAAGAAGACATCCGATTCCTCAAGGGCAAAGAGACCATGCTCAAAGATGGGGATGAAGTCTCCATTGTGCCCGCGATTGCAGGAGGCTAACCATGTCACACTTACGCTTCCATGTGCGGTTTCCTGAAGACAAAGTCAAAGAACCGATCATTTACCAGATCGGCCGCGAATACAATATCGTCACCAACGTCCGCCGGGCCGATGTGCGCGAAACGACCGGCTGGGTGGATGTAGAGTTGTCCGGCGAAATCGCCGAGATCGAACGGGCCCTCGACGGCCTTCGCAAGAAGGGCTGCGTCGTCGATCCCATTGAATTGAACGTGGTGGAATAAGACAACCGGATTGCAGTCTACGCACATCATGGAACTTACAGAATCGCAGATACAACGTTATAGCCGCCACATCATCTTGAATGAAGTGGGCGGCAAAGGGCAGAAGAAGCTCTCGCAAGCGAAAATCTTGCTGATCGGGGCAGGAGGCCTCGGATCACCGGCCGGGCTCTATTTGGCAGCCGCCGGCATCGGCACGATCGGATTGGTCGACGGCGATGTCGTCGATCTTTCCAATCTCCAACGGCAGATCATGCATTCGACCGCCACGGTCGGCATGCCGAAGGTTGAATCCGGTAAAAAGACGTTGACGGCCATCAACCCTGAGATTACGGTCAACGCCTATCACCAGTTGGTCGATGCCGATAATATTCTTCCGCTCATCTCGCAATACGATATCGTGCTGGATGGCTCGGACAACTTCTCGACCCGCTTCCTGGTGAACGATGCCTGCTTCTTTGCCAAGAAGACGCTCATCTCAGCCAGCATGTTTCGGTTTGAAGGCCAGCTCACGACCATTAAGCCGCACGCAGGCTACCCCTGCTATCGCTGCCTCTATCCGGAGCCGCCTCCGGCTGGACTCGTCCCGAACTGCCAGGAAGCCGGGGTGCTCGGCGTGCTCGCAGGCACGATGGGAATCTTGCAGGCCTCTGAAGCCATCAAGGAAGTACTGGGCATCGGCGAAACCATCGCCGACAAGCTCGTGATCTACGACGCGCTCGACATGAAGTTCAGGAAGGTCAGCCGCCCGAAAGATCCAGCCTGCCCGCTCTGCGGACCGAATCCGAAAATTACAGATCTCAATCTGGACTACGCAGTCAGCTGCACCATTTAATATCGTGGCCGACCTGATTATTCCCCAGTCCATTCTCGACGACATGGTGGCCCATGCGAAGGAGCTCGCACCCTATGAGTGCTGCGGGCTCCTCGCTGGAACTGGTCAAACGGTCACCAAGATATATCGCATCAAGAATGTCGTCGCGCTGGAAGGAGCCCAACAGCTGGCCTCATTCGATCCGGCCAAAATCGCACATCTGGAACGACTCAGCCCAGCTGAACGGGCCGAGATCGCGTTTGTCATGGATGCTCAGGATCTGGCTCTCGCGCAAAAAGACATGCGGCGCAACAGCCACACCCTCCAAGTCGTCTACCATTCGCATCCGCACGATCCGGCGCGCCCTTCTGTCACAGACATCAAGATTGCCACCGACTACGAAGATTATTGGGGCAAGATCAACCTCCCCGTCCCCGCCTATCTCCTCGTGTCCTTAATGCACCAGACACCGGACATCCGCGCCTACTGGATCAAGGGCGGCGTGGTGTCTCCGGCTCAGATCGCCACGCAGTAGTTCATACTCCGCCCATGTCCGCTCGGAATTTCGTATTTCCCTTCTTCCATTTTCAATGCGATAATGTGCCACCATCGACCTCATTAGAAGGAGCAATCGTCATGGCATTCATCCGTACGATACTTCTCGCTGCCGCCCTTATCGTCATCATGACCGGTCAGAGCCTGGCCGAAGACAAGAGCTACTACAGCCCCGTCATTCAGATTGATACCGAAAATCACCGTATCCTGATTTCAAAGCTCGGCGGAGTCTTCTTCATCGATGTCCCGGAGGTCGCGAGGCCCCATATGGAGAAACTGCCGGTTTCCGGCCTCGTCGATTTCGTCGTGGAAGTGCGCGGCGACACAGACATGCCCATGATCAAAACCTGGAAGGTGAAATCAGGCGAGTCCACCTGCATGTTCTTCAATGGGAAAGAGTGTAAGTAACGAGGACTCGCTGTATCGATCAGCCTACTCCGAACTGCCCAGCATGTCGTCGATCAACGGACGATTGATGTCGGTGCAACCCAGGCAAATGGTATCGAACAGGGAGTCGTGATCCGCGACAAAGTTTCTCGCGTCCGGCAGCTTCTCGGCATACACCTGATCGTAACAGGTCTCGCAGAGCATCATAAGCCCTCGCGAGACGGAGACGGTTTTCCGGCCTGCGCTTCCCGCCATAGCTACACCGATCCCTTCTGTCGTGCGATCCAAAAGTCTTCCGGCTCCAGGTCGATACCGCACGTCCCGCACTCATACACCGACTGCCCTTCCGGCAGTTGGATTTCCGTGCGAATAATGCGGCCTCGGCACACATGATAAAAGCGCCCCCTGGCATCCTCATCGTCCAATGGATCGCTCTCGTATATCAGCACCATAGTGGTATGACGTCCTTGTAATTCGTGAGGGGAAGTATACTGACCCGCGATCGGTGGCCGCAACCGTCCGGGCGATGAAATAAACTATGGAACAACGTATTTCCTTTGACCACTCTTGTGCGCATGAACATTGAAGGGAAGAGCTCTTTCGCAGGATGCTCAAAATGGTCGTTCAGCAAGGCCGCAGTGAGTGAAGGGCCGAGGCGTACCCTCTGGGTACGTCGAGGGTCTGACCGATGCGAGAACGCCGCTGACGGACATTTTCAGCATCCTGCTACACCTGAAACTGCGCCTCGTACAGGCGTGCGTAGACGCCTCCGCGCGTGATTAAAACCTCATGCATGCCTTCTTCGACAACCCGCCCGTGCTCAACCACGATGATACGATCGACCTCATTGATGGTCGAGAGCCGGTGTGCAATGATGAGTGTAGTCCGGCCTTTGGTGAGTTCATTCAACGCCTCGCGGATCTTGACCTCGGTCTCCGTGTCGATATTGGAGGTGGCCTCGTCGAACATCACGATCGGAGGATCTTTGAGCAGCACACGCGCAATCGACACCCGTTGCCGCTGTCCGACCGAAAGTTTGACGCCACGCTCCCCGATCCACGTCTCGTACCCTTCAGGAAGTTTTACGATAAACTCATGGGCGCGGGCGGCCTTGGCCGCAGCTTCAATGGCGTCCTGCCCTGCCGAGAGATCGCCGTAGAGAATATTTTCCCTGACAGTGCCGTTGAAGAGAAAGGGCTCTTGCTGAACAAGGCCGATCTGATTTCGCAGAAACGCCAGCGGCACCCGCCGGATATCCATCCCATCGATCGTAATCGACCCGCCGGTGACGTCGTAGAATCGATTCAATAATTTCAGCGTCGTACTCTTTCCTGCTCCACTGGGCCCCACCAGCGCCACCCGTTCGCCGGCTCGCACCGTGATATTGACATCCTTGAGAATGGGCGCATCGCTGCGATAATGAAATTGCACATGATCGAAGACGACAGCTCCGGTAAAGCGGGCGACCGGCGCCTGAATACCCGGTTCGTCCCGCACCTCAGGCACGGTATCGAGGACGTCGAAGACCCGTTCGCTCGCCGCTAGCGCATGCTGCAGCATGTGGTTGACGGAATGGATCTGGTTGATCGGCACATAAAACAACGCCAGGTACGACATGAACATGACCAACTCGCCGACCGACAGATGTTTGGCCAGCACCTCGGCAGTCCCGAACCACAAGACCAACGCGCCGCCAAGGCTGCCGACCAGCATCATCCCCGGCGAGTAGAACGACCACAGGTACATGGCCTTCAAGGTATCCTTCCGGCATTGGTCGCTCTTCCGGCCGAATCGATCCTGCTCATAGGGCTGACGGTTGAACCCCATGGTCTCCCGAATTCCGGCCAGGGAATCTTGCAGCAACGCATTCAGTTCCGCCGCGCCCTTCCGAATCTCACGATAGTAGCCGTGGACGCGTTTCGTAAACAACGCCGCGCCGATGATCAAAATCGGGATCGGTAACAGCGCTAACAGCGCCAGCTTCCAGTTGAGCCAAAACAAGACCACCATGATCCCAATCAGGGTCAGTCCGGCGGTAATGATTTCTTCAAGTCCGTCGACGAAGATCCGCTGCATATGCTCGGTATCGTTCAAGACCCGCGACATGATCTCACCGGTCGGACGATTTTCAAAAAAGCTGATGGAGAGGCGCTGCAAGGCGGCAAACACCTGCACGTGCAAATCGTGCACGACCTGCTGCTCCAAGGAATTGTTGAGCCGGATGCGCATCGCACTGCACAGATTGCGCAGGAGGTAGGATCCGAGCAGCCCCACGAATACCCAGGTCAGAAGGTCGATCCGATTTGCCTGGATGACATCGTCGATCAAAATCTTGATGAGCCACGGGGGAACGAGTTCGAAGGCCGTCGTCAAGCCGGCAAACAGGAACGTCCCCAACACCATCAGGCGATAGGGCCGAAGATACTGAAGCACACGCAGCAGGGTTTTCACAGGGGCAGGCTACATCCCGGCCCGTCAGATGACGGCGGCAGGGTCTTTCTTCCAATACTGGTCGAATTCGGCAAGTTGCGTCAGCGTCGACATTCCGGTCATTCGGTCCAGGAATAACTTCCCAATCAAATGATCCATCTCATGCTGAATACAGACGGCAAACAATCCGGTGGCCTCGAAATCGAGCGCCTTGCCCTGTCGATCCAACGCCGTCACACGAATTAATGAGGGCCGGGTGACTTTCCCCCGTAAACCATCCACGCTCAAGCACCCTTCCCAATTTTCCACTTGCTGGGGTCCGTAAAACGCGATCGACGGATTGATCAGCACGGTTTCAGGAAAGTCCCCCTCGCAGGCCATCACCACTAACTGCACGGATCGGGACACTTGCGGAGCGGCCAGGCCGATACCGGGCTCGTCGTACATCGTCTCCAACATGTCGTCGATCAAGCGTTGGATGTCGGCCGACTTGATCTGACGCGGCCCAAGAGGGTCCGCCTGTCGACGCAGAATGGGATTGCCGAGTTTCGCTATTTTCAAAATCGCCATAGGGATGGAACTCACTCTCTACAAAGCCGTGACCGTACAATCCTGTATAGGTAACATAGGCCGGTTTTGGCGTGCAACCTCCCGGTCTCAAAACGTGGCGATCAGGAACTTCTCCCGGAACGGCGCGGCTCAGGAATCTCGAACGCCTCCTTATTCGACGCCCACCACTCCACCCACTCACTCGCCCACGCCTGCCGATCCTGTTTCGTCGACGTATCCCAATCGTGAAACTCGGTTTCATGACGCGTCACAATCCAGAGTGAATGCAACGCCGACATCGCCACGAATCGTTCGTCGTCGGTGATCATGGGGATCAGCGTGGGGATCACCGCTTTGAGTCTGACATACCGAGATTCAAACGCCGCCGCTTTCCGGACGGATGGATTTTGATCCTTGGACATGACCTCAATCGCCTCGGGCGTTTTGGCCGCATCGAGCCGGATCGCCACACGCAGGGCATGCTCCCGGACGCGCGGAAGTTCGTTTGGATCTTTGGCTGCCTGGAGCAGCGCCGGCACCCCAGACACTCCTTTCATCATCGACAGGGTCTCGATCGTATTGTAACGAATTCTGGGGCTCGGCATCGTGAGCCCTTTGACCAACGCCGGAACCGACGGCTCTCCCAAATGCACAAACTCTCCCATGGCCCAAAACTCCTGCTTGCCTTCTAGCAAGGGAAGCAGCGCTTCAGCCCGGGTCATTTCCTCCGGAGTGAGCGGGTTCGTGTTCGGCGGCACCGACACATCGGGCACTTCCTGTTGCTTCGGCGGCGCCTCATAGGGAATTTGGACAAGCACGACAGGATTCTTCTCACCTGCCCACAGATCGGCCGACAACCCGGCGCCAAGAACCAGGACACACACCCCCACCGCTGTTACAATGCGTCTGTTCATCGTCACAAGTCTCCTCTTCGAATCGTTACGATTGTGCTTCCTCGTCGATCTCTTCACGCCGATGGGCGAGCTCATATAATACCGGCAACACGACCAAAATCAAAAAGGCCGCCGTCAACATACCGCCGACCACGACGCGGGCCAATGGTTTTTGGGCTTGCGACCCGATACCCGTCGCCAGCGCCGCCGGCAATAGTCCGATCGCCGCGCCCAGCGTCGCCATAAGAATCGGGCGCATCTGCACATCCGCGCCCTTCCTGACAGCATCACGAAGACTCAGCCCCGCCTTGCGAAATTCCTCGATTCGTGAAATCAACAGCACCCCGCCAAGAATCGCCACCCCTAACGTCGAGATGACGCCGACGGCCGCCGAAATGCTGAAATGTGTATCGGTCAACACCAGGGACAAAACTCCGCCGACCAAGGCAAACGGCACCGTGGCGAGGACCAGCAAGGCATTCTTGAGTGAACCGAACGTCGTGTAGAGCAGAAATAAAATAATCACCAGGCTGACCGGCACCACTTTGGCGAGACGCCGCTGCTCATCCGTCAATTGATCGTATTGCCCGGCCCACTCCATCCGATACCGCTCCGGCAGGACAATCTGCTTGGCCATCAACGCCTGCGCCTCTTCCACCGTACTCTGGAGATCTCGATCCCGCACACTGAATTTGATCGGGATATAGCGTTCGTTGTTCTCTCGATAGATGATAAAGGCCCCTGTTTGCGTCGTGATACTGGCCACTTGTTTCAGCGGGACTCTCGCCCCATCCGGGGTACTTACGAGAATATTCCCGATGGCCTCCACGTCTTGGCGAAACTCCGGCAGGAATCGCACGACGAGATCGAACAACCGCTCCCCTTCGTAGACTTGCGTGACGGCCTGTCCGCCGACAGCCGCCTGCACCACCGCATTCACGTCCGCTACCTGCAATCCGTACCGCGCGCTCGCCTCGCGATCCACTTGAATGAGCAAGTTCGGCTGGCCGACCAGGCGGAAGATTCCGAGGTCTTTGACGCCTTGCACCCCTTGCATCACCCGCTCAATCTCACCGGCCTTCGCCTCCATCGTCTTGAGGTCCGTCCCGAACAATTTGATGGAGTTTTCGCCTTTGACACCCGACATGGCCTCTTCGACGTTATCCTGAATGACCTGCGAGAAATTGAAAATCACACCGGGGATATCTTTCAATCGCCCCTCGATTTCCTCAATCAGCTGATCCTTACTGAGCCCGCGCCGCCACTCCTCCTGAGGCTTCAGGTTCGCCAGAAACTCCGCATTGAAGAAACTCGTCGGATCCGTTCCGTCGTCCGGCCGCCCAAGCTGCGACACGATCGTCGACACTTCCGGAGAATCTCTGAATAGACGGCGAATGTCGCTGGTCAACCGGGCTGCTTGATCGAACGAAATATCCACGGGCATCGTCGCGCGCACCCACAGATTGCCTTCCTCCAACGCGGGCATAAATTCTCCGCCGAGGAATCGAAGCGCCACCACCGTGACCAGCAGCGTCCCTCCGGCAAACCCCAGCACGGTCACGCGATGCCCTAACGCCCAATTCAGCGTCGCGGAATAGACCCGGCGAATGCCGCGCACGACGATCGTATCCTCTTCACTGATCTTTCCCTTCAAGAGGAAGGAGCACAGCACGGGCGCCAGCGTGAAGGCCATGAGCAGGGCACCGACCAGCGCAAGCCCGTACGTGATCGACATCGGCGCAAAGATTTTTCCCGGCACACCCGTCATGGTAAAGAGCGGGATAAACGCCACCACGATAATCGTCGTCGAGTAGAAGATCGGCTGGCCGACCTGGCGGGCGGCGCGCACGATCTGTTGATGCACCGTCAGGCCCAGCGTCTTCGAATGGGCCAAGTTGAAGAAAATACTCTCGACCATAATCAAGGTGGCATCGACGATAATGCCGAAGTCGATCGATCCGAGCGAAATGAGGTTGGCCGACTCACCCATCAAGATCATCATCGTAAAGGTAAACAACAGCGACATCGGAATCGTCAGGGCGACGATGAAGGCCGCTCGGAAGTGCCCCAGAAACACGACAAGGATGATGAAAACCAGCACCATGCCGCTGATCAAAATATCCAACACCGTTTCCACGGTCGTATGGATCAGCTTGGTCCGGTCATAGAACGTCTTAATCTTCACCCCTTCCGGCAGCTTCCACCCGTTCAGGTCTTCGACTTTCGCGCGCACCTTATCCAACACCGAGAGGGCCTTATAGCCACGCTGCAAGAGAACAACCCCCTCGACCACATCGTCGCGGTCGTCGATCCCGACTTTCCCCAGCCGGACCTGGTGGCCGACCGAGACCTTGCCCAGCGTATTGACGAAAATGGGCGTGCCTTCTTTTTCCGCAACGACCACATTCTCAATATCTTCCAACCGATTGATCAGACCCAGCCCGCGGATGTTGTAATTCTGGGCCCCAATCGTCAGATAGTTTCCACCGACGTTGGCATTGCTGTTCGTGAGCGCCGTCATGACCTGAGACAAACTCACGCCGTAACTGATGAGTTTCCCGGGGTCGATGTCGACGTGGTACTCCTTCGTCGTCCCGCCGAATGCCGTCACATCGATCACGCCAGGAACGCGCCTGAATTCGCGCCGGACTTGCCAATCTTGAATGGTCTTCAGCGTGGTCAGATCGGATTTTTCGCCGGTGAGTTCATACCGGTAGATTTCCGCGATGGCCCACCAGGGCGAGAGCGTCGGATCGGCGCCTTTGGGAAGTTGCACCGTTCCCAGCCGATTCAACACTTCCTGCCGGTCCCGGAACATGTCCGTCCCGAAATCGAAATACACTTTGATGTCGCTGAGACCGAAAATCGAAAGGGAACGGATGTCGGTCAAGCCCGGCATCCCGTTCAACGCGACTTCAATGGGAATCGTAATCTGCCGTTCTATCTCTTCCGCCGACCAGCCGGGATACTGCGTGATCAGTTCCACCATCGGCGGCGACGGATCAGGATAGGCGACGATGTCGAGGAGATGGAAGGCATAGAGCCCTCCGAAGAGCATCATGAATCCCAGCGCACACAGTAAGAAGCGCTGCACCAGAGAAATTTCAACGAGACGCGCGATCATCGGGGAAATTGGCCCGGGGAGACAACAGCAGAAAAGCTTTGCACGCGGTTAGCAGACAGGCATCTCAGGATGCTCAAAAAGGCCGATCGGCAAGGCCGCAGCCAGCGAAGAGGCGAGGCGTACTCTCTGCGGTACGTCGAGCCTCTAAGCGCCACGAGAATGACGCTGGCGGGCTTTTTCAGCATCCTGTCAGGTCCCTTTGACTTCCTGGCCCTTAATCAGGACGGCCCCTCTAATCACGATTCGTTGTCCCCGAGTCAACCCCTCCAGGATACGCACCTGATCAGCTGAAATATTCGATACCTTGACCTCGCGTTTCACATAATGGTTCGGCTCTTCCACAACATAGACGAACTGCTTCCCATCCAATTCCAGTACTGCTTCACGGGGAACCGCAATAAACGGCGTAGCGTCGCCGACATTGAGATGGAGCCTGGCAAACATCTCCGGTTTCAGTTTATGCGGATCGTTGTTCACCCAGGCCCGGACTTTGATCGTGCGGGTAGCCGGATCGACGACATCCCCGATTGCGGCCACCGTGGCAGGAAAATCGACACCGGGGTAGGCTTCCACCGTGACCATGGCAAACTGCCCCTCTCTGACGAGGGCCAGATCGCGCTCATACAAATCGGCGAGCACCTGCAACATATCCAAGTCCGCCACGGTAAACAGCACTTGCGACGGATCGCCGCCGACCGACTGGCCCGGCGTCACTGCCCGCTCGACGACGATCCCGGTCAACGGACTTTTCATCTCGAATCGTGAGGTAATTTTCTGCTTATCCAGCGGCTTGGTCAGCTCATCGCCCGGGACACGCAGGGACAGCAACCGCTCTTTCGCCCGGCGAAATTCCGCCCGGGCTTTGACCAGTTCGTTCTCGGCCTGCTTCAAATCCTTCAGCGGCATGGCCTTGTTTTCGTATAAATCTTTCGCTAAATCGTAAGCCCGCGTCGCATACTGCAAATCCGAATCTTCCTTCACGTATTCCGAATAGGCCTGGGCAATATCCGGGCTGTCGACGATCAGCAAGACATCGCCTGCCTTCACACGATCCCCCAGATGCGCCCGCACCTCAACCACCCGGCCCTGCAACGGCGAGGAAATCTTGGAATAGCGATCTTCCCCGTACGCCACTTTCCCGGACAAGATCAGCGCCTGATGCGACGGACTGAATTCCACAACCGCCGTTTCAACCCGTGGCTGCGATGGTGCGGGCTCCGGGGCGGGCTTCGCCAGAGGGGCCGCAACCGAATCGGACGACGCAGGCTGGTCGGCCTTCCCGCAACCCGAGAGGAGGAGCAATGCCATCGTGACGGCCAATGGAGCCCTGTAAGCGCTCATAACAAGATCTCCTGCCCCACCGCACTTTCGAGTTGAATCACGTGGCGTTGATAGCTGAACAGAGCCTCGAAATAGTTCTGTTGGATGGTTCGGGATGTCCGCGCCGCATCGAGCAAATCCAGAATCGTCGCCCCGCCCCGCTCGTAGGCCCGCTCGACGATCGTAAAGGTCGACCGAGCATCGTCCAGAACCCCGCCAAGAAACGCTTCGACCAACCGGCGGCTTTGGAGGAGATTCCGATAGGCGACATCCACCTCGTTTTCGACCTGGTTGAGCGTCTTGCTCAGATCGGCCTCGGCAGACTGCACCGCCACCTCTGCTTGCACGATACCGCCCTGATTTCGATTGAACAACGGCAGCGGCAGGCCTAGATTGAGCGCCAGCTGGCCTTGATTATCGGGGCCCTTCGAGCCCTGCACCGCATAGCCTCCACCAACCGTCACATCCGGAATCCGATAGGCTCGGGCCAATTTCAATTCGGCTTCGCGTTGCGACATGGTGAACCGCTTGGATCGCACATCGGGCCGCGCATCGAGCGCCATGGTCCGCAGCCGGTTAATGTCGGGATCGATCCGCTTATAGTCAAACTCCGAGGTCAATTCGAGCCCCGTCGCCGGCGACACCCGGAGCAGTTGCCGAAGATCCCCGCGTGCGGTGTCGCCTTCCTGAATGGACTGGATGACCTGGGACTGAAAGTCAATGAACTGCAGCCGGATCCGGATCAGATCGACTTCCGCGATATAGCCTTTTTTGAAGCGGATGGTATTCACATCGAGGATGCGTGAAAAACGATCTCGATTCTCTTCGGCCAGGGCCAGCCGTCGCTGGGCCAATTGCGTGCGGTTATACGCATCTTTTACAGTAAAGGTGAGCTGCCGGACCGCATCTTCGAAGGCGGCTTCCACAGACTGGGTGCCGAACCCAGCGCTTTCGATGCGGTATCCGCGCTTGCCGGCCAGTTCGAACAATTGCTGCACTTGGCCGAAGAGCTGACCGCTGTTCCCAATGTTCCGGCCCTGGGTATAGGCGCTGAGCGTGCCGATAGACACGGTGGGATTGGGAAATAACTTCGCGGTGATCTGCTGTCCTTTTGCCGACTCGATCCCGAACTTGGCCATGAGCAGATCGAGATTCTGACGCAGAAACAGCGCCACGGCATCATCAAGACTGATCCGCAAGGTCGTCGCAGCAGGAGCAGCTGTCGCCGCCGCTTTCTCCGAGAGATCAGTCGCAGCCGACGCCGGGAGAGACAATCCCATCGCCAACAGGCTGCAACACGCAATCAAGCCGACGCACCGACAACGTTGCGCCTTCATGGCACGGGCATCATATTGCATCGATCTATACCTGCCCACGTTCCCACACATGTCCGGTGAGTTGCAGCGAGAGGATGAATTCGGAAGAAAGACAACTACATTATATACTTATTTTTTCAGCACTTGCAAAGCGATCTTGCTATCCAGCTACTGTATTTTCAGTTCCGTCCACGCTCGATCGTAGATCCTCATCGCTTTTCCCACATCCCCCATCCACTCCATTCGCGAAATCAGCTCGGCCGGAGGATACACGGCGGGATTGTCAAGAATGTCCTTGTTGATCCATGCCCGGGCCTCACGATTGGATGCGGCAAACAGCAGTCGCTCGGAGGTGCGTGCTGCTACCCGCGCATCGATGAGAAAATTGATGAACTGCATGGCCAGCGCCTTATTCGGCGATGAACGAAGCACCACGAGGCAATCGGCCCAAATCGTTCCCCCCTCCTTGGGAACCACATAGCGAATCGACGGGCGATCGCGCATCGCTCGCGCAACCGGCCCTCCCCACCCCTGCGCCAACACCACGTCACCAGAGGCTAACAGCTGATCGTAATGGTCACTCGCGTAGGTTTTCACCAGCGGTTTCTGGGCGATCAGCTTTTGCTTGGCCGCTTCGATCATCGTGGGATCGGTCGTATTCATCGATTGCCCCATCGAACGCAGGACTGCGCCAAAGACCTCCCGCTGATCATTCAACATGCTGATTCTGCCGCGATAGCGGTTCTCCCACAGAATGTCCCAACTGTCCGGGGTCGGCGTCACTACTGCCGAATCGTAGCCGATTCCCACCGTACCCCAGAGATACGGCACGGCATACCGATGCGTCGGGTCGAATGCAGGATGCTGGAGATGAGGCTCAAGCGCCTTCAGATTCGGCAATGCGGCAGGATCCAACTCGGCCAGCATCCCTTGTGCGGCCATGATCGATACCATGAAATCAGAGGGCACCGTGACGTCGTATCCGGAAGCCCCGCCTTGCAGCTTGGCCAGTAACTCTTCATTGCTGCTGAACGTATCGACGACGACACGTGCGCCGTGTGCCTGTTCAAACTCATGGATCAATTCAGGGCTGACATAGTCCGACCAGGTAAAATAGTGGAGTGTCGCCATGGCACCGGTGCCGCCCGGCTGATGGCTCTCTCGCCCCCGGTCGCACCCGCTCCATACAAGAAGGGAGAGCGTGACGAACCCCAGAAATCTGACGAGACCTCGTGCAATACGCATGAGCCGCCTCACCGCCGCTGATACAGAAGAGACAACCCGACCAGTCCCATGGAAGCCAGGACCAGTACGGAAGACAGGGCATTGATCTCCGGGGAAAGGCCGGACTTGATCATGGAATACACCTTGAGCGGCAAGGTGGTGGCGCCGGGACCGGCGACGAAGAATGTCACGATGAAGTCATCGAGCGAAATCGTGAAGGCCAGAAGCGCGGCCCCCAGCACCGCCGGACGAACCAGCGGCCAGGTCACTCGGTAAAACGTCTGCCACGCCGACGCCCCGAGATCGCTCGCCGCCTCCTCCAATCGCGGATCCAGCTTCTGTAGCCTGGCTCGCACCATCACAATGACAACCGGCAAGTTGAACGCGGCATGCCCGACGACGACCGTGACCAGACTCAGCGGCCATTGAATCATGACGAAGAACAGCAACAGCGCCACACCCATCATCACTTCAGGCAATACCAGCGGCAGCAAGAAGATCATATCCAACGTCTGCCTGCCACGCCCTCTCAGACGCTCCAGTCCCATCGCGGCCGGTACACCAAGCAGCACAACAAGACTCGTAGACAGCGCCGCCACCCACAGTGAATTCGCCGCGGCGGCCAACAACGCCTCGTCATGCCATAGCACCTCGTACCAGTGCCAGGAAAAGCCCTGCCACGTTGCCGACAGGCGTGACGCATTGAAGGAAAACACCACCAGCACGATGATCGGCAGATACAGGAATGCCATGCCGAGCCCGCTGATGCCCCGCAGCCAGATGCCCTGTCCTCTCATAGCCCGCCTCGCTCGCGGGTCTGCGGCGATTGTGCGCGGAAGTACCACAGCAGGCTGCTCATCACGATGATCATGAGCACGATGGACAACGCTGAGCCCAGCGGCCAGTCTCGCGCGACCAGATACTCATGCTGAATCAGATTCCCAATCATCATGCTGCGCGCGCCGCCGAGCAGATCCGGAGTCAGATACGCGCCCAGCGAGGGGATAAACACCAGCACGCAGCCGGCAATGATGCCGGGCTTCGTCAACGGGATCAGCACTCGACGGAACAGCGACCACCGATCCGCATAGAGATCCCAAGCCGCTTCGATCAAGGCCGGGTCAATCCGTTCAATGGCCGCATAGAGCGGCAAGACCATGAATGGCAGATACCCGTAAACTAGCCCCAGTAGTACCGCCTGATTGGAATAGAGCAGGTCGAGCGGAGCCGAGATCAGATGCCATTGCAAGAGCACGGTATTCAGCAATCCTTCGGTCCGCAGAATAAACATCCAGGCATAGGTCCGCACCAGAAAGTTCGTCCAGAACGGAATCATGATGAAGATCAGCCACAAGGCCTGCCGCCGCGGGGGCAGCCGGGCAATGTAGTAGGCCAAGGGAAATCCCAACGCGAGACAGATTCCCGTGGTCATCCCGGCCAGCAACAGCGATTGTCCGAAGATCCGCCCGTAGAGAGGATGCAGCAGGTCACGATAGTTGTCCGGACTGAACTCCCACAGGATTCCCCCGTAGGTGCCGCGCGTGGCTAAACTCACTGCCAGAACGACGACCAGCGGGAACAGGCAGAAGACGGCGGTCCACAGCAAACCGGGACCGAGCAATCGCCACCCCCGAAAGCGGGAACACAGACCGGTCGCAGTCTCTTGTGAAGATGACCAGAAATTCATGTCAGAGGAATCACCACGCCATCGACTGAATGCCACAGCAACGAGACGGGCGCTCCGACCGCAACCGGACGACTCCCGGATGCGGCATTGGAGGCATGAATGGTCCAGCGCACCGACGGGCCAACCCGCACAGTCCCCTGCCATTCGCTGCCGATATAGCGCATCGCCTCGACCACGCCATGCAAACAATTCGACCCGGCATCCGCAACATGGCCCGGCATGATGCGAATGCGCTCAGGCCTGACCGTCACTACAACCTGCGTGCCGGACTGAAGATCGGCATGCACCGATAGGCGAATGTCACGCGATGGGGACACGCCACTAAGCTTGAGGATCCCCTCACCGGCTTGAACATCAGCCAACGTTCCAGACACCTCATTACTGACTCCGACAAATCGCGCTACAAATAGATTCTCCGGACGCTCATACAGGTCCTCCGGACGCCCGACCTGCATCACCCGCCCCTGCTGCATGACCGCCAGCCGGTCGGACAACGCCAAGGCCTCTTCCTGATGATGCGTCACACAGACAAACGTCAGCCCCACTTGCGCCTGAATGGTTTTGAGCTCGGTGTGCATTTGTTGTCGAAGCTGCTGGTCCAGCGCGGCCAGCGGCTCATCCAGCAAGACAACAGCGGGCCGGTTGACCAACGCCCGGGCCAGTGCCACTCGTTGCTGCTCACCGCCAGACAGATGAGCCGGCAAACGGTCCCGCTTATCGTTCAACCGGACCAAATCGAGCGTAGCCCGAACCCGCTCGGCAATTTCACCGCGCGGGACGCGTTGCATTTCGAGGCCGAAGGCGACGTTTTCTGCGACCGTCATATGAGGGAAAAGCGCGTAGGATTGAAAGACCAGATTCACCGGCCGCCGATTCGGCGGAACTCCCGCCATCGACCGGCCGTCGATCAGAATGTCACCGGCATCGGGCATTTCAAACCCTGCCAGCATTCTGAGGAGTGAGGTCTTCCCCGCCCCGCTGGGGCCGAGAAGCGAAAAGAATTCTCCGCGATGGATCTGCAGAGACACATGATCGACGGCAAGCGTCGCGCCGTGACGCTTGACCAGGGCTCGAATATCGATGCTCAGGTCAGCCACGGCTCCGAAATCCTATGTCGGGGAACAACGCTGGGGAACACGGAGGCGAGGAAGGCACCGCACGCTCAACTATCCAGTCCGGCCTTGGCGCTCCCGTCACGAAGATGCTTCCGAACACGCACTTTTTCGTGATGCTTCCGCAACAGCTGCTGCCGGATGACATTCCGGTCTTCCGCGACGATCCGCACCAAGCGGTCCACATCTTCGGCATGGTCTCGCACCAGCTCGGTGAGTTTTTGCAGCTGGGCTTCCAACCGCTCCACACGCCAGGACACGCTTTCGGTCTCCACAACCCGCTTGCTCACGGCCTTACCGTTCTTGCGGGGAAGCGCGGCCACAATCAGATCACGTTTCATACGGGACTCCTTTTCTCATCACACCGCTCGCATATCGGAGCTAGTATTGTCTCTGCAGTTCCCGAAGTCAATCATTCCTCTTTCTTTCCATTTCAACACCGTCCTGCTACAATTCGCCGCGATGAACAATATTTTCACGATGATTCTGGCCGGCGGCAAAGGCGAGCGACTCTCCCCGCTCACGGAACAACGCGCCAAGCCGGCAGTCCCCTTCGGCGGGAAATACCGGATCATCGACTTCGCACTGAGCAACTGCCTGAACTCCGGCCTGCGCAAGATCGCCGTGTTGATTCAATACAAATCGCACTCGCTGGATAAACACATCCGCAGCGGATGGAATATTCTGAACGCGGAACTCGGCGAATACATCGCATCGGTCCCGCCTCAGCAACGCATCAGCGAAGAGTGGTACCGGGGCACCGCCGATGCCGTCTACCAGAACATGTTCCTCCTCGACACCGAGCAGGCCGACTACCTGCTGATTCTGGCCGGCGACCACATCTACAAGATGAACTATGCCGAGATGTTCCACTGGCTGCTGGCCAAAGGCGCGGACGCCGTCGTCGGGGCGCTCGATATTCCCATTGAGGACGCCACACGGTTCGGCGTCATCAGCGTGGATGAAGATCTGCGCATCAATCGCTTCGATGAAAAGCCCAAGCACCCCACGCCGATTCCCGGAGATCCGACACACGCCTTTGCCTCCATGGGCATTTACTTGTTTAAGACCTCGGCCATCAAAAAATATCTGATCGCGGACGCGCAAGAAGGTACGGCCCACGACTTCGGCAAGAACATTATCCCGCGCATGATTCAGGAAGGCCGAGTCTATGCCTTCAAGTTTCAGGACGAGAACAAGAAGGCCGTGAAATACTGGCGGGACATTGGAACGCTCGACGCCTACTGGGAAGCCAATATGGATCTGGTTGCCGTCGATCCCCTGTTCAATCTGTACGATCCCAACTGGCCGATCCGCACATATCAAGGGCAATTTCCTCCGGCGAAATTTGTGTTCGCGCAGGATTATCAGGGCGGCCGCATGGGTGTGGCGCTGGACTCCGTTGTCTGCGGAGGCTGTATCGTCTCCGGCGGGCGCATCCAGAATTCCGTGCTCTCTCCGAACGTGCGGGTCCTGGACCACGCCGAGGTGCGCGAATCGATCGTGATGGAAAATGTCGTCATCGGTGAACATAGCCGCATCCGCCGGGCCATCATCGACAAAGACGTGATCATCCCAGCCCATACGGAAATCGGATACGATCGGGAGGCCGATGCCCGCCGATTCACGGTCACGGAATCAGGCCTGGTCGTCATCTCAAAGGGAATGAAGCTGAATGCCTCCCTCGATCCATCCGGTTGATCTAATCGCCGCGCTTCGCGAGAAATCGCTCACGCCTGCGATTGTCTTTCTCACCTCACGCCGTGCCTGCGATGAAGCCATGGAGGCGTTCGACCACGCCCACACGGTACTCCCGCCGGTGCGCCAGGCAGCCATCGCCGCCGCGCTCGAACGGGTCATCGCCCAATATCCCAGCATCGCGGAACATCCCTTGATTCCGACCGTCCAACGGATCGGCGTCGCGGCGCATCACGCCGGCCATCTCCCCTCCTGGAAAATCGCGATCGAAGAGTTGATGCGGCAGGGCTGCCTCGACGCAGTCTTTGCAACCACAACGTTGGCCGCCGGCGTCGACTTTCCGGCGCGCACCGTCGTCATCACGCAATCCAGCATCCGGAAGGCCCGTGACTTCATGGATCTGACCATCGGGGAAGTGCAGCAGATCGCCGGGCGGGCCGGCCGCCGGGGAAAAGATTACGTCGGCTTCGCCGTCGTGACCCCGTCTCCCTACATCGACCTGGAGGTGCTGACGAAGGGATTCACCGGAAATCCGGAAGCCATCGACAGCCAATTTACTATCAGTTATCCGATGGTCCTCAATCTCCTGAAAGCACATCCGCACGAGCAGATTCAGGCGATTCTGGCCAAGAGCTTTGCCCAGTTCCAACTCAACCAGCGCGCGAACCTGCTCGAAGGAAAGCTCGACACCCTGCACACGCAAATGGAGCCCTTCGGTCCGCGTGTCTGCACGGATTGGATTACCCAGTGGCATACGTTCGACCAAGCTCGCCGGCAAAAGCCCCATCGACACCAGATTGCCCGCCACGAATCTCCGGAAGTCACGGCGCGATTTCACTTTATGACGCCGGGCCGGGTCGTCGGGCTGAATAAAGGGCGCGGCATCGTCTTGCGCCAATACCGGAGCAAGGGACAAAAGAGCCCGATGGTCACCGTGTTGCGAAGCGGTGGAGCCGTCACCGAATCTCCTGCCGGCATCGTCACCGATGTGTTCGATCGCCTCTTCGAATGCCAGGAGCAACCAGGCTATCCCTGGTGCACCCCCGAATCGTTCGATGAACTGCTCTATCAGCTGACGGAGTTGCCGACCAGACTGCCCCTGCTGCCGATTCTCGTCTCGAAAGAGTCCGAACTGATCCCCGACGCCATCGTGCAGAGCTTGGGAGACTTTCCCTGTCCGACCTGTTCCTCCCGCCCGGCCTGCCAAAAAGATTACCTTGTGGCCTCCCGTCTGCGGCAGGAACAACAGCGTCACATCAAATCGATCCAGGCGCTGCGCGCCAGTTTATGGCATCGGTTTCAGGAACGGATCGACGTGCTCCAGAAATTCGGCTACCTGAGCCCCACTTCCCATTTGACCGACGACGGCGAATGGGCGCGGCTCATCCGCATCGATCACTCCCTGCTCATCACCGAATTGATCCGGGCCGAAGCCTTTGCGGGCGCCGACCCGGCCGTGCTCACCGGCGTAATGGCCAGCATCGCCCACGACGACGACCGGCCCGGGGCCTTCCCGCGGGTCAGCACCGGACTCAGCTCGTTGCTTGGGCAAGTGCGGAAATTGGCGGAAAGCCTCTCTCCCTATGAAGATCCCCCGTTGTTACGCGCGGATATTGCCGCCGTCGCCGAGCGCTGGGTATCCGACCCGAGTCTGACGTGGATCGGTCTCTGCCGCTCAACTACTATGGCGGAGGGTGACATCTATCGCCTGCTTGCTCGGACACTCGAATTCCTCTCGCAGTTGCACACCCTGCGCGCGACCCATCCCGGCCTGGCAGACTCGGCCTCCCGGGCTATCGCACTGATTCGCCGTGGTGTGCTGGAAGAGCTGCCGTGAACAAAAACTCAGCATCCAGTTCTCAGCCGACGGAGTGCGCATGACCACTGACGAACTCACACAACTCCTAGTTCAGCAACCGATTGCGGTCCTCCATAAATTATCGCGCGGCCGCGTGCACCGGCACTTTCGGGCAGGCAAGCGCCGCCTGATCGAACTGCTGCTGCAACACTCCTCCCAAAACCTCGCCGGCCTCGAATCCGATTTACAAGCTCTGATTAGTGAACGGGATGCGCAGCCGCAACTCGCACCGACGCCTGCCAGACAGACGCCGCCGCGGCACACCGCTCCTCCTCCAAACAGAAGGCCGCATCGGGCACATGAACCGGAATCCACCGACCCTGGAGTCTCCCTTGCAGCCTGGCTGGAAGGGCTCGGCGTGCCGAGTCCACAGCCCTTTGTTCCGGATCCCTGGCAGGAAGAGGCCTTGGCAGGACTGGCGGAAACAGATGTGGTCGTGAGCGTGCCGACCGGCAGTGGAAAAACCTACGTCGCCGTGGAAGCCGCGCGACGCGCGATGGATGAGAATCGGACGATCATCTACACCTCCCCGCTGAAGGCGCTCTCGAATACCAAGTTCACCGAATTCTCCAAGATCTTCGGGAGCGACCGCGTCGGGATTCTGACGGGAGACCGGCAGGATAACAGTCAGGCGCCTATTCTCATCATGACCACGGAAATTCTCCGCAATCTACTCTACGACGCCGCCAGCGGTGAAATCGATGTGCGCTTGGATACGCTTGGGCTGGTGATTTTAGACGAATCGCAATATCTGGCAGATCCGGAACGGGGCGTCGTGTGGGAAGAAACCATCATTTTCTGTCCCTCACAGGCGAAGCTGCTGTTGCTCTCCGCCTCCATCGGCAATCCCCAAGACATCGCCGACTGGCTCACGTCTATCCGGCCCTCTCCCTGCCGCCTCGTGCGCCACAGCAAGCGCACCGTTCCGCTGCGAGCAGGCTTTCTCCACCCTAACGGCAAGCTCACCCCGCTCTTCCGCACCGCCGGCATTCCCTACGGCCATCCGGGACAGCTCCACCCGGAAGCCAAACGGCTGTTCCTCCAATATGAAGAGGACACGCTGCCGTCCGGACGACCGCGCCGTTGACGATAGTTCTTTCTGTTGTGGATACGACTAGAAGGCCGCAGTAAGCCCGATCGTGGCCCCGTGGCGAATGGTCTGAAACTCGCGAAGCGGCGCGGATTCTGATGCCGATCCCACCGGGTGATTTTCCCACGTCCCGGTGAATGTCCGGTTCCACCAGACGCGATAGCCCATAGTCAGCGCGACATTTCTCGCGAGCATGAATTTCATCCCCGCGTCGGCATTCGCGCTCATTCCTAGCCCCCACATCGTAAAACTAGGGCGTTGAAGGTCGGCACGCAATTCATGCCGATCTTCGTTATACACAATGCTGATCGGACTCGCCGCGAGTTTTCCCTCAAGGCTAAACCACCGGGTCAGTCGATATTCCGTCTGAATGCCGGCACGGAACGGGGTAATCCAATGCGTGGTGTTGACGATCGCCAAGGCCCCTAGATTGCTCACGGTCCCGGCGGCGCTGCAGGTAAAGGCACCAGACGGGTTACAGACTTCTTGGCGAACACTGCGCGCCTCATACTTCGTTCTCCAATACTGAAACCCTCCGAATACATCCAGGTAGCCACGATTGCCGCTGAATTCGGCCACTCGCTGGCCGCCATCAAGGTTGAGATACCAGGTGCCATGTCCGGTCGTATCACTATTGGTTCGTGAATAGAGATGCTGGCCGCCCGTTGAAAGATAGTCATCGTCGGTCATTTTCCCGCGATCAAAATCGACGGAAAACCCCACGTCACCACGCAGAAACCAGCGGCGCGACAAATTGATCTTGGCCCCCAACTCCATAATCTGCGTATTGTTATCTTTGTACGTTAGCTTTGAGGTGGGATTCCCTAGCCGCGAATCCAGCCCAGAGGCATCGTGACTCCACTTCGTTTCGCCGTTCGTGAACATCCAGGATCTAAGTGACAGTTCGACGCGCTGCCGAGCGGCCTGCTCCACCTCTTCAGCCGAAGCGAATACCGGAACAGATAGGAGGCTCACCCCGATCAAAATCCCAAAGATTATGCCCTTGCGCATCGTACATTGACTCACCGTCTCATTCCTCCCCGCTGAATGACCACCGTATCCACACAGCGATCGACTGTCTCCGGCATGACCCGCTGACAAGCCGCCCGGATATCCGCCTCATTGTGCTGACGCTGGATCACGAAAGAGAACCACACCAGCCACGTACCGATGACGGCCGCCACAATCGTGCCGACAAGAAGCGCACCCCAGAGTCCCCAGGAGCTCCCATGAGACGAGCAGGCGCACCCGCCGTCGTGACCGAGTGGTTCTGTCTGCTGTGCGTGCATAGGGAGTCAAGCTCCAACGGAAATCTTCCAAATCATACCTGAGCACCTTGCAGCTGAATAGCGTTTTACTTTTATGCGCCAACATCCACTGCGCTGAGAAGAACTTTCTCTACGACTCCTGAGAGCAGCTGTCGATCTTGTACCTGGCGACACCACGCTTCCCATCTCCGATCCAGTACCCCGGCTCACGGCAATCCGAATCTACTCAACACGGCGCTTCATGACTTTCACCGCCCCATTTGTCGGTGAAGGCCGCTGCGTACAATCCTACAATCAGCAAGTCGTCTCGCAATCCAGCCGCGAGCCGCACATCCTTTTCACGAGCCATTTCGTAGGCATTTCACGAAATTTCCGCAGAAACTTCGCCTGAAGAGACGGCGGCACAGTCATTGCTCAAGCCACCTCCCGCAAGGGTTCTCTCTCGGTTGTTTGTCGGCGCTAAAAAGTGGATCACCCACCCTCTGATCACTGGCTCTGCTGACTGCACATCGCGAACGGCCCCATCCAATCGGAATTGTCGTTGCAATAACTCACTCTGGATCATGGTGTACCGAATGCCTGGAAATTTGTTTCGTGCGCTGTGCGCAGTCCTATTCGCAACGTGTTTTGCAACAACGCTGCACGCTCAAACCGGCCCGACCTCCGGTCCTTTGCGCATCCATCCGACCAACCCGCGATACTTCGCCGACGCAACCGGACGTCCCGTCTACTTGACCGGATCGCATATCTGGCACAATCTGCAAGACGGGAATGCAGCGGCTTTCAACTATTCCGCATACCTCGACCAGCTACAGGCCAACAATCATAACTTCATCCGCCTCTGGATCGCCGAATCTCCCCAGGCTGACATCGCCCTCATGCCGGCCCCTGGTTTTACTGGAAACACCCCCTGGTATCAGAAAGCCACCCCTCTACCCTACGCGCGAACAGGGCCGGGCACCGCGTCCGACGGACTCCCAAAATTCAACCTGGCGCAATTCAATCAAGCGTACTTCGATCGATTGCGCGCACGTGTGATAGCAGCCCGCGACCGAGGCATTTACGTCAGTATCATGCTGTTTAATTTCCGGGATGTCTGGAACGCGAATCCGGCCACGCCCGGCCGGAACGTGTGGCGCTACCATCCCTACAATATGAATAACAACGCCAATGGTATCAACGGAGATCCCAACGGCAACGGCAATGGTGAAGAAACGCATACCCTGCAGCTTGCCGCCGTGACACAGCTTCAAGACGCCTACGTCAGAAAGGTCATCGACACGGTCAACGATCTGAACAACGTCATTTTCGAAATCTCCAATGACGATCAACCGGGCGACCCAGCGTGGCAGGCATACGTGGCGGCACTGATCCGAACCTACGAGGCCGGGAAAGCTTCCCAACATGCCGTCGGCATGACCGGAACTCCGGGCGCCGGAAACGCCGCCCTCCTCAACGGTCCGGCGGACTGGGTCTCCTTCGCGGCGGGATCGTTCAACAACTCCGGCGACCCATTCATCAGCAGCCCTCCGGCTACCGACGGAACCAAAGTCAGCCTCCTCGATACAGACCATCTCGGTTACGCGCTCTTTCAAAACAATCCATCGGCGACAACCATGTGGGTATGGAAAAGCTTTCTCCGTGGGCACAACCCGATCCTGATGGAAGACTTACAGGGATCCGCCGGTTGGGTGGCGGGACGCTCCGCCATGGGACATACTCGCGCCTATGCGATCCGGATGGACCTGTCTCCCGTAGCCCCGCGAAGCGCGCTCTCGACCACCGGCTTCTGCCTCGCCAGCCCCGGTCGAGAGTACTTGGCCTACCAACCGGGATCCGGAAGCTTCTCCGTTGACCTCGTGTCAGGCACCTACACCTACGAATGGTTCAACCCGACCACCGGTACAGTCGCCGCCACAGGCACCGCCGGTGCTTCCGGAGGCCCTCAAGTCTTCACTCCGCCATTTAGCGGCCCGGCCGTGCTGTATCTCAAATCAAACACCACCCTCACTTCCACGGCCTCGGCCGATGCCACCGCCATGGGTCATTGGCCATTTGATGAAGGCGCCGGAACAATTGCCGGCGATAAAACCGGGAACGGACTCCATGGCACACTGGTCAACAGCCCTACCTGGAGCGCGGGCAAGACAGCGGGAGGACTCACATTCGACGGCACGAACGACTACCTGCAAATCTCGAATCCCGGCTCGCTCTCGCCGCAAAAACTCACCCTCTCCGTGTGGGCGAAACCATCAAGCTTTGCCAATCCCGATTGGAACTCCACGCTGGCGAACGTAGGCCTCCACGAATGGACGGATGGATATTATGGGTTGGCCATCGATACCGATGGAAAACCCCTTGCCCTCCTGAACATTGGGGGAGGAGAGCAAAACGCCTACTACATCGAAGGGGCTGCAATCAGCGTCGGGCAATGGCACCATTTTGCCCTCTCCTATGACAATGCCACGTTACGGCTGTACGTAGACGGAGTTGCAGCGGGCAGCCTATCAATTAACAGGATCAGGACGAGTAACGCCGCGCCGCTCCTCGTGGCCCGGCGGGGAGATGCCGGCTATCACTTCAAAGGCACGCTCGACGATATCCGCGTTTTCAGTCGTGCAATGACCGTAACGGACATCGGCGCCATCATGCAAGGCATCGCCACGACCTCGATACCATCATCCTCGATAGATACAGCCTTAACAACTGCCGGCACCACCACGACTGCCGGATCAACTACGTCGACCGCCACCGCATCTGGCACCGCGATCATCGGAACCACGACCTACCGGGCTTCGACGGACTTTTCCGGCGTCCAGGGACAACGGGGCTGGTGGTATCTCGATTCCACAGAAACACGCCTCACATTCAACACAGCGGCAAATTCGTGGCAAGGATCGGAGTCCTACCTCCAACTTACCGCCAATGACGGGCATCCGGGCGCCACACGTGACGCAGTCCGCCGCTGGGTCGCCCCCGGCGCCGGGACTGCGCAGATCTCCGGCACCGTCCGAGATCTCAATTCCGGTGGCGGCGGCGGCGTCACCGTCGCCATTCGCAAAGGCACCACCGTCCTCTGGCAACAATCCATCGCCAACGGCAACACCACCGGCGTCACCTTCAATGTCTCCACCACGCTCGCCGCCGGAGACGCCGTGGACTTTGTGATCAACCGCGGCGCCGACGGCTCTAACTCCTATGACACGACGGCCTTCGACCCCACCATTAGCTTCGCCTCCTCCACCACGACAACGTCTCCCACCACCCCACCGCCCACGGGCTCCTCGGCAGCTGGTACAACCTATCGAGCCTCAACGGATTATTCCGCCGTCCAGGGCCAACGCAACTGGTTCTATCTCGACTCTCTCAGCAACCGCATGACCTTTAATACCGCCGCCAATGTCTGGCAAGGCCCGGAACCGTACATGGTTCTGGGGAGCAACTACGGCCATCCAGGCACAACTCTCGACGCGGTCCGCCGCTGGGTCGCCCCCGGCGCCGGGACTGCGCAGATCTCCGGCACCGTCCGAGATCTCAATTCCGGTGGCGGCGGCGGCGTCACCGTCGCCATTCGCAAAGGCACCACCGTCCTCTGGCAACAATCCATCGCCAACGGCAACACCACCGGCGTCACCTTCAATGTCTCCACCACGCTCGCCGCCGGAGACGCCGTGGACTTTGTGATCAACCGCGGCGCCGACGGCTCTAACTCCTATGACACGACGGCCTTCGACCCCACCATTATCTTCGCCTCCACCACGACAACGTCTCCCACCACTCCGCCGCCCACGACCGGAACCGCAGCGGTCACACTCTCATGGAACAAAAATACCGAATCGGACTTGTCGTTTTATCGCGTGTACTATGGCACCAGTTCGAGAAATTATTCGAATTCGATGGGGGTAGGCACGGCGCTCTCTTCGACAATCAGCAATCTCACACCTGGCACGATCTACTACTTCGCTGTCACGGCCGTCGACACCAGTGGTAACGAAAGTGCTCCTTCGGGAGAGGTCGCGATCAGCCGATAGCCAATCCGATGCGGTCATTGCCGGACTCCTGGCAGCATACTCATCGGGCGCTGACTTGACCCACAGGAGCCCGGACATGTATAACCACGCCCTACCTCTTGCTGTCTGGGCCTTAGCGCTTCTTACTCAAGAGACCATGCGCCCGTAGCTCAATTGGATAGAGCATCTGACTACGGATCAGAAGGTTACAGGTTCAAGTCCTGTCGGGCGCACCACTCGCTCCCTGTTTCTCCTTTCAGTTCACCCTTCCAGCAACCCGCTGTAACAACAATCCTGTGAGCAAAAAGACACCTCTCTACCCGGTGGATGAGAACAGTTCCTGTGTGGGTTCAAGGTTCTAGTGCAACACCCGTATCCTGCAGCTTCCAGGAATGAAGGAGTTGCACATAGCCCTCAACCAACGGTTGACTCTCATGGAACGAGAAGAACTCAGTCGTCTGTTAGCGGCCAGGTAGAGTCTGCGCACTGCGGCGCGTGCCAAGCACGATGCCGCGGGAACTTGCTCAGCACCACACAAGTCCCATCACCTATCAGGCGGTCCCAGCCCATCACCGCGCCCACCCGTGGGTCCATCACCGACTTCGCCTCGCCGTGTTGACGCAGCTCAATGACCGCCAGCGGAAAATTCTAAACTGACACAGTCCGGCTCAGGTCATTCATCCACTGCGGTACCAGGATCTTGAATGCACACCCCTCCTATTCGCGTTTTCCGCTTCCCTATGATCAAGTGACGCTTTAGGATAGGCCTATGACAACCTCTACCGCACTCAAGCAGGACGACCTCGAACGACTCATCTCCGGCACGCACTGGAACCCGCGCGCGATTCTCGGCCCGCATCCGAACCCTCAAGGCCTGACTATCCACGCCTGGCTTCCGTTTGCCGAATCTGTTGAAATTGTGCCTGCCGGTCAAACCACTCCGGTCCCAGCCAAGCGCATCCACGAGGCAGGCCTCTTTGAAGCCATCCTCCCCAAACAGAGTGACGCGCTCCACTATAAGATCCGCACTCGAGCTGCCGACGGCACCATCACGGAAGGCCATGATCCCTATGCGCTGCCGCCGCTGCTGACCGATTTTGAGTTACATCTGTTTTCTGAAGGCACATTTTATCGCGCCTACGAATCGCTGGGAGCCCACATTCGCACGGCAGAAGGCATCACCGGCGTGCATTTCGTCGTCTGGGCACCCAATGCCGCGCGCGTGAGTGTGGTCGGTGAATTCAATCGCTGGGATGGCCGTTGCCACCCAATGACGAATCGAGGGGCGACGGGGCTCTGGGAACTCTTCCTCCCCGAACTACCCGACGGTAGCCTCTACAAATATGAGATTCGACCGCGCGGCCAGGACGCCGTCCTGACCAAGGCAGACCCCTATGCGCGCGCCGGCGAGCTTCGTCCCCGCACCGCCTCGATCGTGCGTGACCTCTCCGGTTTCACCTGGCACGACGAAGCCTGGATGACCGCCCGCGCGCAGTGGAATCCCCTGCGTGCACCGATCTCCATCTATGAAGTCCATCTCGGATCATGGATGCGGGTACCGGAAGAGGAGAATCGCTGGCTCACCTACCACGAGCTGGCTGCCCGACTCATTCCCTATGTGAAGGACCTCGGCTATACCCATATCGAACTCCTCCCCGTCACCGAACATCCCTTTGATGGATCCTGGGGCTATCAAGCTACCGGCTATTTCTCTGCCACCAGCCGCTACGGCACGCCGGAAGACTTCATGGCGTTTGTCGATGCCGCCCATGCGGCCGGTATCGGGATCATCATCGACTGGGCGCCTGCGCATTTCCCTGACGATCCGCACGGCCTCGCGTTCTTCGACGGCACCCATCTCTATGACCATGCCGATCCTCGCCTCGGCTATCACCCGGACTGGCATAGCCGGATCTTCAATTACGACCGGCCGGAGGTGCGCAACTTTCTCCTGAACAGTGCGCTGTTCTGGCTCGACACCTATCACATCGACGGCATACGCGTGGACGCTGTCGCCTCGATGTTGTATCTCGACTACGGACGCAAGGTCGGCGAATGGATCCCCAATCAGTTCGGCGGCCGCGAAAACCTGGGCGCCGTGACACTGCTCAAGGAACTGAATGTCCTCGTGCATCGAGACTTTCCCGGCGCCATGACCATTGCAGAAGAGTCCACTTCCTGGCCGGGCGTGTCTCGCCCCACCTATACCGGAGGGCTCGGGTTTACATTCAAATGGAACATGGGCTGGATGCACGACACGCTCGACTACTTCGCCCATGAGCCGGTGCACCGAAAGTTTCATCAAAACCAGATCACCTTCGGCCTGCTCTACGCCTTCACGGAAAACTTCGTCCTGGTCCTCTCGCATGACGAAGTGGTACACGGCAAGCGCTCGCTGATCGGGAAAATGCCCGGCGATCCCTGGCAACAATTCGCCAATCTCCGGGCCCTGTACGGATACATGTACGGCCATCCTGGGAAGAAGATGCTGTATATGGGCAATGAGTTCGGGCAATGGCGGGAATGGAACCATGACGCCAGTCTGGATTGGCATCTCTGCGAATATCCGCCCCATCAGGGGTTACAGCGTTTTGTTCGAGATTTGAATCATCTCTACCAGCAAGAACCGGCGCTGCACCGGGTCGATTACGAATGGAATGGATTTCAGTGGATCGATTTCAACGACACGGAGAACTCCGTCATCGCCTTCCTTCGAAAGGCGGAAGACGTCTCGGAATCGATTGTCTGTGTGGGAAACTTTACACCGGTTCCCCGACACCACTACCGCATCGGCGTCCCGACCGCGGGGCACTATCGAGAGCTGCTCAACAGCGATGCCGAACTATATGGAGGCAGCAACATGGGGAACTCCGGCGGCATACGCGCCGAGGGCAGCCCATGTCATGGCCTGCCCTATTCACTGAGCCTCACGCTTCCACCGCTTTCCATGCTCTTCTTCAAGCTGCAGCGAGAGTAGCGGCCCTCGCCTACTTGACCTTGGCGTCAGCGCGGATGTCCAAAATTTTGACGTCGAAGTACAAGGTCTTCCCGGCCAGCGGATGATTGAAATCCAGTACCACGGAATCCTCTTTCACTTCCGTCACATGGGGAAACAGCGATTGCCCTTCAGGCCCCCTCGCTTCCAATTCAGCCCCGACTTTCCACGCATGCTCCGGGACTAGGGCCTTCTTCACTTCCTGAATGGCTTTCGGATCCACCTCGCCATAGGCATCCACCGGTTTCACCGCGATGTGCTTCTTCTCCCCGACCGCCATGCCCTCCAGCGCTTTCTCCAGCCCGGGGACAATTTCCCCCGCGCCCTGCTGATAGGTCATCGGCTCACCGCCGACATTCGATTCCACGACCTCTTTCTCGTTCAGCTTCAGCGTATATTCCAGCGACACGTGCTTCCCCTTCGAGACCACGAGCTTCGTCGCACCATCAGCCGTCTCGGCTTGAATCAATGTCGCACTGCCGAACATTCCCATCGCCGCAACCAGGCACACACATCTCAGAGTATCGAGACGAACGTTCATACCATCCTCCCCAAAAATAATGAGTCGCTACAGGCGGGACCAGAACACGAGGATACCGCGATACAGGCACCGGTCGCTACCGGCGTTTACCAGTACCGGAAGGCTCCGGAATCCAGATGCACGAATTTCGAACGAGGATAATAGCCGATGCCGCCGTAGCCCAATTCCAGCGCAGCCTGTCGAATGACCTTGGGATGAATGCCCGGAATCTGTATATCGATAGCCTGCCCCTGCATGTGCAGGCTATTCTTCGCCGCGCGACGGCCGGCGCGAACGAGTTTCGCATTATACTCCGGAGAGCGATAGCCGGAGACGATATGAATCTCCCGGTCACCGCCTATCTTTTTTTGCACCAGATTGACATGTTCCAACACCCGCACATCGATCGCTGAGACTTCACCGGTCGCGTGGCACCGCAGGATATGATTGATATCGTCCAGCGCGTCCAAGTCATACTCGCCGGCCTCATTCCGATACGTCACGTCCAGCCGTTCATCGGTCCAGACATTCAAGAAGGTCAACTGGCCCTCAGGAAGCGCCGCCGCCGCGACACGCGGGGGCCGGAGCCCGGGCAGCACCGCGAGCGCCAAGACCATCACGGAAGTTTGCAAAAACGTACGCCGGGTCCAGGCCCGATTCGAATCAGTTGTCACAACGATACGCTCCGAAGAAGGTGTATTGCAGAAAACCGGCAGCAGATGAATCGAGTTTTACCAAAAAGGATCGGATCGGTCAATGAATATTCATTCAATCGATTCTTCACTCTTGTCCGTTCCGTGTCGATACGTCGATACGATGTTGCGCGTGATCGGCGCGGAGGGAACAATCCACGACCTAAACCAGGCGCAACCATTTTCTTCCTAGACACTCAGCTGGCAGACGAGTAATATCATCGGGAGAGAGTAAGGAAATTCCATGGCTACCATTTTGATCATCGACGACGAAGAATCCATCCGCCATCTCCTCCGCGAGGTGTTGGAAAGGGCCGGACATCAGGTGCGTGAAGCGTCCAACGGCCGCGAAGGGCTTGAGACCTATCAACAGCATCCGGCGGACTTGGTCATCATGGATCTGCTGATGCCAGATACTGACGGCTTGGAAACCACACTGCAACTGACGCGCGAATATGTAGACGCCAAGGTCATCGCGATTACTGGCGCGCAAGGTGATCGAAACTTTCTTGACGTCGCAAACCTTTTCGGCGCCAGACGGACATTCCAGAAACCCTTCGACCTCAACAAGCTCCTCCAAGCCGTGCAGGAAGAGTTGGTCGCCCAGTAGCCCATTCCCGTGCCCGACAGTCCCAGCCTGTCTCCGCCGACATCATTTTCCAATCACATCCGATCCGTTGCACCTCAAGTTGACTACCTGTTGCGCCGATGAAGGTGGGCAGAAACCAGTCCTCGTGGACTCGGTATACATCGCGCGTTAACACAACTCCGACAGGTGCATCAGCATGGGATACCATCGAAAGAGCCCGCGATTCGGCGTGAATTTCGGCAGCACCTTCGCCGGCGACGCCCTGGCCGGCCAGGGCACCATCACCAATCTGTCCGTAGGCGGCTGTAGCGTCGACTCCAAGATATCGCTACCGACCCAGAGTGTGGTCGGACTGAAAATCCAACTCCCGGACTCCCAGTGGCCGCTGGAGATCGAGCAGGCGGTCGTCCGGTGGGTGCGAGGCAATACCTTTGGCCTGGAGTTTCAAGCGCTGTCGAATCCAAACACCACCCGTCTCCAACAACTTCTGCAAGACCTCGATCAAGGGCCGCTGGTGGTCATGCACCGCGCTGCGTATTGATATGGAAACACGCGCAACCATACTCGTCGTCGATGACAGTCCGGACTTTCAGCTCTTCATGAAAGCCCTACTGACTGAAGAACACTACGCCGTCCGCTCTTCCGGCGATACGCTCCAAGCAACGGGCGTCGCGCTCCGAGACAAACCCGCACTCATTGTGCTGGATCTCGGGATTCCCGGCGGGGATGGCTGGGTGTTACTCGACCGGCTCAAAACGAATATCTTAACCAAACACATTCCCATCGTGATCGTAACGGGACAAACCAAGAGCGGACTCGAACACAAATCCCGATTGAGAGGAGCGGACGGATTTTTCCGCAAGCCCATCGACAAACAGGCCTTCATCGGCACGATCACGACCATCCTCGCCGCCCACCCTCCTACCCACCACACTCCATCTCCATTCCCTCCGACAGCACCGCGCTTCCTGCCCTAGGCTCGGACCAATAGGCAACCATGGCCGCAGCCATCGGCGAACCGCTCCATCATGGGCGCGCGATGATAAAAACAGTATTTACTGGAAGTCTTTCTCGAGGATCTGAGAGGATCACGGAAGCGGTGGTGCCGAGATACGCGACCTTGTAGGAAACTGTCCGACGATCATGCAGCTGATTCTCTGGATTCTATACGGCGTTCTCATTCTCGCCAGCGGCATCTATGGATCCGACTTTGTCGGCCATTCCCATTGGGACTATGTTATTTGGATTCCGCCGCTCGACGAGATACAGACCTTCCAATTCTGGCTCGACATTGTGGTGAATGTCACCCTCTATGCCCCCTTTGCCTTCCTCTTTCTCCAATATCGGAATTCGACTCATCGGTCCGCTCTCGTCACGGCCGTCCTGTTGGGATTACTCCTCTCCTGTGCGGTCGAACTCTATCAGGTCTATTCACACAATCGCCGCCCGTCGCCCTTAGACATTGCCTGCAATCTGAGCGGTACCATCATCGGAACACTCCTCTGGAAAGCTTGGCGAAGATCTGCGCGGCAGACTCCACAACTGAAAGCACCGGCTATTCCCATCCCATAGGTTCATAGCCGCGCTCTTGCAGACAGCGATTCACAAACTGCTTGAACGCCTGACTCGGTGGCGATTTTCTAAACAGGCCGCGGAGCAAGCCGCCGGTTGCCCCACTTGCCGCTCCGACCATCGCACCGCGTCCCGGACGCCCGACGACCGCCCCACCCACAGCCCCGGCCGCCGAGCCGATCGCGCCACCCGCCGTCGTACTCCCGGCTACCTGGCCGCTCTTCCCCTGACTCGGCGTCGCGCCGGCTTCTTTTGCCATGGCAGAACAGTCCTCGATATCCTGTTCCGCAACAGACTCCCCGACCTGGCGAAAATGGGCGTTGGGATAGAGAATCGGCTTGGGTGCCGCGCAACCGGACATCAGGAGGAGACAGGACAGGAGAATCCAAAACTGGTGGGATGGTGATTTCATCTCATGAGCTTGAACGAACTGGCGCAAGACCCGTTTACCAGTCTGCTAGCGGCCACCCGATAGTTCCTTCCGGACAAGCCCGCGCATCATCACAGGATCGTTGTAGGCCACCTCGCTCAACGCATCCAGGATGTGAATCCCCTTGGATGCCGCCAGGTCCTTCGCCTTCAGATAATTTTTCGCCCCAAACCGCGCCACCGACGACTGGCCATTCACAATCTGGCATGCCAGCACCTCCGCGCCGACTTCCAGCGTGCCACCCTCTTCGATCAGCTGCTTGGCCTGCGCTACCGTAATCGCGTGCAACTGCGCAAACTCCTCCAACCCGCCCGTCTCGACCAGGCGTCCGTCTGGCATGATGCAGAGCCGTTTGAAGTGCGGCGACCAATCCTTGCGAAAATCGATGTACTTGATATCGCCGCCCTTCGCGACGGCGCGATCGATCATGCGATAGTCCAATCCCAGATTCTTCTGCTCCAGCTTTTCCTTCAACTCATCCGGCAAGGTGCGATGGAAGATCTCATAGGCCGCCTCGGCCATCGAAAGCGACCGCGCCCGGGCCAAATGCTCCGTCTCGGCAAACTGCATCAGATCCAACACGAATGTCCGTTTCGGCAGCGCGCCCGTCGAATCGATCACACAGGCAAAAAGCCCGCGCGTCAGAAGTCCGCCCTCGGCGGGATAGACGTAGACGCCACCCTGGCCGAGCAACTCCGTCATCGTTGCCACCGGCACGCCATAACTTTCTGACAAAATCTTGGCATGGCCAGGCAGATCTTCAGGAAGCGTCATCGCGCAGGCCGTCACATTTCCTGGCGCATCAGCCTCCGAATAATCTTCGATCACGTTATAGAGGACCGGAAGTTTCGGTTTCTCGATTTTCTTCTTGATCTTAAACATAAATAACTTCCATCCAAACTATTGGTTTTACACGCTATCGTCTACTGCCGCTGAAGATGGTGATAGGGCGGCAATGTCATCATGCGGCGATCTTCCACCGGTCCGCCGATCGTAAAATGATAGAGCGATTGGAAAGACAAACCCTGAACTCCCAGCATCTCATGAACCGGATCGTCGAAGAAACAGCCGATCCCGGTCCCACGCACCCCGGCAGCTTCCGCCTCCAGATACAGCACCTGGCCGAGTAAACCAGCCTCCCAGAACAACCGAGGATAAAACCAGGCACCCGCCTGGCGCAAGCGTCCCTCAAATTCAGCCAACATACCCAGCGAAAATGCGCTGTCCGCAGCGATCTCCTGATGGCAGCTCACCTGCGCTGCCGCACGCTTGGCATCGCCTTCCAACAACCAATAGAGCGGGAGATCTTCAGGGCATCCCGGCGGCGGCGTCCAGACTAGCTCCGGATTGAGTGACTGTTGAACCAGGCTGAGCTTCGTCTGATCCCGCACCAAAACATAGAGGCCCGGCGTGAGCCCCTCGACGCGATGCACAAAAATCATCAAATGAATCGCCGGCGCGTGGGGCCACAGATCCCAGGGCATCGGCCGTTCCAACTGAGGACGCTCGGCGCGCGGCATCACCCGCTGCAAAATCCGAAAGAACGTCGCAGCTGAAATCGCCGTCCGTCCGTCAAATGACACCGCACTGCGGCGTTGACGGATGATTTGCCCGGCCGGAGGCTCGACCTCATGCGTCATGCCTATCGCTTCATTCGCTGTAGGGAGAGGGCGCGACAACACCGGCTGCTCTTGCGACAACTTCCACGAAGCATCGGCTACCTGGTCGATCGCATCCCAGTGCACTCCGTGCTCCCCGCTCAGTCGGTTCGCCTTCCCCTGCCACGACACCGTCGAGAGATCCTTCACCAAGGCCGCATCGAGGAAGAGGGGGATTTCTTCACCCTCAGGTCGCACCACCTCGCGAGGCCACAGCACACAGAGACAATCTGGATGCTCCGGTTCGACGCCGGCAAAATCATCCACACGATGGGTGCCCAGTACCATTGCCACGGTGTTTTGATCCACGCCGTCCAGCAACGCCATGCTCCACCCCAATGTTGCCGCTGCAATCCGCGCAGATCCAAGGGCATGTCCGACGTCATGATTGCAATAACGAAACGCCCGCTCGCCATACTTCCAGGCTTCCCGCCAGTGCACCGACGAGAGGCCGAACAGAAATGCGCCCGGGGGAAACGGAGCGAGCAACCGCGCGATCAACTCAGCCGGAAACGCCGCCCGCCACTCCAGCCCATGCTCCCTCGGCGCATAGTGATAGAGCCCCGGTTGCATGGCGAGTCCATCGATCTGCGGCAGAACGATATACCCTTCCGTCGGATGCAGATTACCTGAGGAGGGATTGCTCCGCAGCGCCCATTCCGTCTCCCCGCCTTTCTTCCAGGCTGACAACGCCAATGCACACTCAAAGAACCTGGATAGCGAACGCAGGGTGACTGGCTGAACGGGAACCGCCCCCGGCCGATAGATCGCGTCATAGCCGGGCGAGATAGGCTCCTCATCCGGCTTCAGCAGCGGCAGCGGGATCAGCTCCGCACCGGCGAAGCGCCGAAAGGGATCAGGCTGATTCGCCCAATCGAGGAATCCCATCGACCGGGCATAGCGGTTGAAGTAATGCTTCGTCTGAAGATGA
Source organism: Nitrospira lenta (assembly GCF_900403705.1). NCBI lineage: Bacteria > Pseudomonadati > Nitrospirota > Nitrospiria > Nitrospirales > Nitrospiraceae > Nitrospira > Nitrospira lenta. The sequence continues at coordinate 361,228 of NZ_OUNR01000016.1, forward strand.
TAGCGGATGACCTGATCGACCGGATCGGCTGAAACAGAGTCTGCGGCTGGAGAGACAATCGGCTTCTCGGTACTCATTGCAATAGTGAGGACAGTCTACAGAGCGGTGGGGAAGAAAGTAAACGCGCCAGCGCCGTGCACTTCTTCGTTCAACAATATTGTCTTGAGCAGACTAGACCGCTGCCTTTGCACCTGACAGCCGGCACTCTGTGGATTCATCGCCAACTGCCGTTTCACCAGGATACCTACACATTTCATCACTTCCGTCCGATAAGAGTCTATTACATTCTATTTTCATGGGAGCTGTATCATGGCTGGACTTATTCAGGAATTGAAAGAACATCACGTCCACTTACTCTCGATTCTGCAATTGGCCAAACTCAATGGCTTCGCCACACTGGAAACCAGGGAGCTGTTGCGCTCGGCGCGAACGACGCTGCTGGATCATCTGCGCAAGGAAGATCTCGAACTGTACCCGGTCTTGCGTACGGCGGCGGCGAAGAATCCCGCCGTCAAAGGAACGCTGGACACATTTGCCGCGGACATGGCCGACACCTCGAATCTGGCCATCGCCTTCTTCAAGAAATGTGATCAAGGCGGAACCGATCACGACTTATCGAAGGAATTCGGTCTCCTCATCGCCAAGCTGCGCAGTCGCATTCGCCGTGAAGAAGAACTGCTCTACCCCCTTTTCGAGCAACTTACCGCAAAACCAGCGGCCTAGCCCCTCACGGATTTCCACAGCCCGGTGCCGTTGACCACCTGACAGCTGCGCCATCACTCGCCCGCGATCATTGACCTCCCTTTCTCTCTCCACGTATCCTGCTCCCACACACACGAGGCCCAACCATGCAATTCGATGCAGCCCTTGCCGCGCAAGCGGCATTTGAAGAAGCAGAACCCGAACTCGGGTCCGACTGGGAAACCGCCGCTGATCTGGAAGCCACTTTTTCATCCAACGCCGGATCGACGGCGCGGGAAGCCTATGAAGGATTACTCTCGCTGGCAACCCGCTACCCACAGGCCCATGCCTTTCAGGCCTTCTGCATCTACATCACCTGGCAACAGGTGACGGAACAGACGATCGCGCACCACTTCGAGACCGGGTTGCGGCTCTCTGAATCCTACCTGGCTTCGCGCGACGGCAAAGACCAGCAACACCTCGATTACGTCACCGAACTCATGGAATCGTTTCGTGCAGGACTGGGATTGGACGAGGAAGACGACATTGTCGTCGAATTCAGAAAAGACACGCCGAAAGGCGGCGACTAGCGGGAACAGACCGGATCAGGACGGGTCTTCGGCTGCCGGCTGATGACTGCATGGCGGCGGCTCCGGATCGGCTTCATCGAAGCCGCAATGCGGACAGGGCATACAGACCGGTCCGTCACAGCAATGATAGATGTACGCTCGACCGCAGCGTCTGCAATGGGTATGCGCCATACGTAAGATCGCACGGTAGCAAACTTCCGCCTCTCGCTCAAGAGTCGCCGCATGTCCGATGATGACAAACACCGCGCCAGAATTTTTCTCCACCGCGGACAGCTGGCTCACGCCAAAGATGCCTATGAACAGGCCGTCGCGGACGATCGTCTCGCCGGCAATCCCCGCGAACTCTCCGCCTCGCTCGGCAATCTCGGAAATGTCTGCGCCCTGTCGGGCGATTTCGAAAAGGCCGAGGCCTGCTATCGGGACGTACTGGCGATTCAACGGACAGAACAAGACCGACAGGCCGTCGCTCACACCCTGGTGAATCTGGGCAATCTCCACATCGGCGCCGGTCGCCCTGAAAAAGCCCGGCCCTACTACCTTGAGGCGCTCGATCTGCTGAAACCGCTTCATGATGACCGCGCGCTCGGCATTCTGTACCACAACCTCGGCATGGAAGAGGCGCGGCAGGCTCACTGGGACCAGGCCATCGCCCACTTCACAGACGCGCTGGAATCTCATCGCCGCATCGGTAATGAAGAGGGCCTTGCGCTGACCTACAGCCAACTCGGCAACACCTTCCTCGACTCCGGCGCCTTGCGTCAGGCGGAAAAATGCTTGAACAATGCCTCCGAGCATTTCATCAAGCTCGGCAACGCGCCCGGAGAAGCCGCCGTTCTCCGGCTGCTGGCCGCGCTCTATGTTCGTGAAGGGAACGCTCCGTCGGCGATTCGCTGTCTCGAACGCGTCGTGTCGCTCGATCAACACTATCAACTCCTGGAACTCACCAGAGACCGCGCACTGCTCACTGAGCTTCGTCAATCTATTTCACATCCGTAGTCACGCCCTCCGTTCCGCCTTCACTGACGTTTCTCAGATCTTTCTGGACAGATACAACGGCTCTGCTACCGTAGGACCGTCACAGCGATTGCATCAAGTTTTTCCCGCACACAACCGACAAGATACTGACGTACACATGTAGACAAAGGTGAACTCTTGCTGCTACGTGCCTTTTGGTTATTCCTTATCGTCGCCGCCGTCACCACTCCGGTACAGGCGGCAGAATTCACGGCTCCCCAGATCACGGTCGGCACCCAAGAAGTCGGACTCTCTGCCGGCTACCTTCTCCCCCACCGGCTCACAGATGCGCACACGACCAAACAGCAAGGCGTCGCCTTCATGCCGTCCTGGATGATGACCGTGACCGATCCGATGGGTGACAGCTGGTATCGCGGACAAGTCTCCTTGGGGGCCGAAGTCGTCTACATCCAGTTTCAAGAACCGTTCTTGACGCACGGAATGGGCTTTACGCCTAAGATCAAGTACACCTTCGTAGCCCATGACCGGATCCGCCCCTATGCCGAGTTTGCCGGCGGCCCGTTCTGGACCGACCTCGCTGGGAAAATCCCTGAAGAGTCCTCACAGTTCAATTTCGTTCTGACCGCAGGGTTCGGCTGTTCGTTCTTTTTGACACCCCAGACATCATTCAATATCGGCTATCGGTTCCACCATATTTCCAACGCCGGCACGCGATACCCCAACTTGGGACTCAACGCCAGCTTGCCGTTCGGCGGATTTTCGTTTTACTTCTGACGAAGGGGAAGGGACAGAGATCATGAAGTACACCACACCCTCACGCATCGTAGCGGTGCTGATACTCAGCAGCGCGCTGTCTACCGGCTGCACCAGGTCCATCGAGGTCATGCCCTCCGCCGCCACGAGTCCCGACAGCACGCCGGCCTCCATTGCGAGTATTGAGCGCGTGCCGCTCATTCTCGACCAAGTAAAGATCAGCCAGAATGGCGCCCCCCAAAATCCATCCACGGAACTGGATCGCCGCCTGCTCGGCTCGCTGCAGAGCCTCAAGTTGTTCTCCCAGCTCTCCCTAGCCGAACAGGGAGCGCCGGCCGACAACGAGAAAACGCTCACCGCCCATGTGACGATCGATGACGCCATCGACTCCCATCCCGGCGAAGCCGCCTGGAAAGGGTTTGCCATCGGCACCTCCATGTTTCTCCTCGCTCCGGTGATGGACTTTCACTATGACTATGGAACCCGCCTCACCTTGGAAATCGAGCGCTGGGACGGGACCGTCAAGACGTATCAAGCCGAATCCTCCGGCACCGCGCGCTACAATCTCTTCAGCGCCAGTCCGTCGATGATCACGGAACTGAAAGGCCATGTGCTGGAAGCCGGAATCACCGACCTTATGAATCAACTCGTCAAAGATACGACCTTCTACAATGCCAGCAGCGCCCCCATGACGGAACGCACCATCCATAGCGTCAGCGTCAAGACGAAGCGCCGGGGCACGGCTGCCGTGTCCGTCTCCACCTCTGCCCCAGGCAACGCGCGCTAGCGTCCGGTACGCACATTCCCGCTCACCCGCCTCTCCTAGGCGCGACCGGTCACATCATGACCTGGCCTCTCGCCGGCTGCTAATGCTATGATGCGCGTCTCACAGCGGGAGCACACATGGACATTGAAGCCTTTCGTCAAATGGTCGTCAAAAATCCCAAGGGGTTCCTCGGACGCTACGGCCTGGGTAATAAAATTCTGCAGGAAGGCGGCAATCTGGAAGAAGCCGTCGAACACTTGCGCGTCGCCGTGCAACTAGACCCCGTGCATGTCGCATCCCATCTGGCTCTCGGGCGCGCTCTGATCGGCGTGGGACGTCCGGAAGAAGCCAAGCCCGTACTGCAAGCCGGGATCAACGCTTCCGCCTCTGGGCGGGCCAACGGCGGGCGCGACCTCGTTCCCGAAATGCAGATGATCCTCCAAGGACTGCGCTAACCACGGAGACCTCCCATGACGTTAGATACCGCCAGACAGCGCCTCGAATCAGCCATCGCGCAATTCGGACCGCGCGCAGCCCCCATGATCGATCTGGTCATGAATGAAGTGCGTTCCGATATGGGCGCACAGGCGTTCAATGAACTCGTCGATGAGTTCGATCTGGAATTGGAATACAATATCGCGCCGCTCGAGTCCGATTACTCCAACAGTTAACGAACCGCGAGTCACCTGTCTGTGCCACTGATCTGGTCCGCTATTTCCGCCCACGGCTATGGACACGCCGCCCAGGTCGTCCCCGTGCTGAACGAACTGGGCAAGCGGATTCCCGCGCTCCGTATCATGCTCCGCACGAACGTCCCCCGGCATTTTTTCGAATCGCGTATGACCGTACCGTGGGAATTGCGCCCGGCCCAGATGGATATCGGGTGCCTGCAGCACGGTCCCCTCACGATGGATTGGGACGCGACCTGGCAAGCCCATCACGCGTTTCACACACACTGGCAAGCTCGGCTCACGGAGGAAACCCTCGCCATCCAGGAGGCTCGCCCCGATCTCGTCATCGGCAATACGCCCTATCTGGCTATGGCGGCGGGCGCCGCTGCCGGCGTGCCGACGGTGGCAATCGCCAGTCTGAGCTGGGATGAAGTCTTGCGAGAGCACGTCGATCCCAAACAGCCCTGGCACGCCGCTATTCTTGAGGAGATGCGCCACGCATATGGCCAAGCCGATCTCCTGCTGCGCCTCACACCGGGGCTGCCGATGCCGGCATTCCCGCGCGCGCGCGATATCGGCCCGATCGCACAGCCCCTGCCTCCCGAGAGGACGCGTATCCGCCAGCATCTGGGAATCCCGGATCAGGACGCACTCGTCCTCGTGGCCTTCGGCGGAATCCGGTTCGAAGCACTCCCCTTTGACCGCATGGAATCGATGCCGGGCATGCAATTCTTAATCGACGGTCCCGTTCCTCCGAGCAATCGTCGAGTCCATTCCCTCTCCGCACTCTCAGAGCGGTTCAGCACCATCCTATCGTCCGTCGATGTCATCATGACAAAGCCCGGCTATGGAACCACGATTGAAGCCGTTGAGGTTCAGACTCCCGTTGTCTACGTCCGCCGCTACAACTTTGCCGACGAGGACTCTCTCGTCACCTATTTACATCGCTATGGTCGCGGCCTGGAACTTTCTCGTGCAGACTTCCTGGAAGCCCGCTGGGAATCGGCCATACGACAGGCGCTAGCATTATCGACACCAGCCTCCCCGCCACCGGCCGCTACCGGCGCGGCCGATGCGGCCATGCACCTCCTGCCGTTGCTGCAGCCATCAAGAAAGTAACCATGCCGCTCCTGGCCCTCATTGTCACGGGATGCGCGAAGCTCGTGGGGGTTCTCGTCCGATGGCTCACACAGCTCCACCTGTTTCTGTATGGCATTCTGCCGGCGCTCCTGCCGCCCGACCGACTCAGAACCCTCATGCGCCGATACTACGACCTCAGCTATGAACAAGCTGGCACCCGCATTCCCCTCACCGCCTATTCCTGGTCATTGGAAACCTGGGAAGAACGTATATTGACGCAGCACCTATCGCCCCCCGCGACCATCCTCGTTCTCGGAGCGGGGCTCGGGCGTGAGTCACTGGCGCTGGCGCAACGAGGCTATCGCGTGCTGGCCCTGGACGTCGCCCGGGGCGGATTGATCGTCGGCGCCCGCCGCGCTGCATCATTGCACCTCCCCGTTACCTTCATACAGGCGGACTTCCTTACCCTCCCGGTTCAGGCCGCGTCCGTCGCCTACGTCCTCCTCTCCGGCGTGATGTACAGCGCCGTCCCGGGGCGTGCACAGCGGCAAGCATGGTTGCGAAGCCTCCGCACCTGCCTCACGCCAGGTGGCACGCTGGTCTTGAACTACGTGATCGCCCGAGAACCCGACACGGCTCTTACCCGCATGAGTCGACGGTGCACCCGCGCCATCCTCTCCTGGCCGGGAAGCAACCCCACCTATCAGGACGGCGATACCTGCACCAACGACCACTTCATGCACGTGTTCCGCGATGAGCACGAACTCCGTACGGAGATCACCGAGGCCGGCGCGACTCTGATTGAACTGCATTGGCCCGATGGCTACGCGGTCCTCTCCTAAGCCGGCTCCCACCCGCCCTCCGACCCACTTTCCCTGAAATACCGCTGGAAGCCCCCTGGAGGATTTGCTATCCTCTCGACCATGAATCCAACGGCCGTCTATGCGAAACATCCGGATTATGTCCAGCGCGACGTGGCCGGAGAATGTATTCTGGTCCCGGTGCGGCGCTCCCTCAAAGACGCCAACAGTATTTACGTCCTCAATGAAACCGGAGCCGCTCTGTGGCAACGCTTTAATGGCACCTGCACCGTACGGGACATCTGCACCGCATTTCTCGAAGACTACGACGTCGCCCCGGACCGATTGAATCAAGACGTCGACATCCTGCTGGCAGACCTACTCTCGATCCAGGCAATCCAAGAGGTGGCTGTCGCCCATGGTCCCACAGGTTAAACTCAGCCATCTGCCGGAACGGTATCCCCTCGCCTGCCAATGGGAGATCACCTGCCGCTGCAACCTCCGATGCGTCATGTGTTACACGGACTGCCGGAATACACCGGAATCCGTTCGCCAAGAACTCTCCACCGGTGACATCTTCCGCATCATGGACCAGCTGCTTGAGGCCGGCCTCCTTGAACTCTGCCTGACCGGCGGCGAGCCGCTCGCGCGGCCGGACTTCTTTGAGATCTACGACTATGCCGTCTCGCGTGGGCTCCTCGTGACCCTCTTTACCAACGGCACGCTCATCACGGCGTCCATCGCTGACCGCTTCGCGGCCCTGCCGCCGCATCGCATTGAAATCAGTCTCCATGGCACGACGACCGACACCTTCGAGCGCGTGACGCAAGGAACCGGCTCGCACGCCCGTTGCCTGGAGGCGATTCGTCTACTGGCAGCCCGGCATATTCCGCTTGTCATCAAGACTACCGCGATGACCGTCAACCGTGATGAAGTGCTCGGCATCAAATCGTGGGTGGCTTCGTTGGGACCGATACCCTTTCGGCTGGGTGAAGACCTGAGACCGGAACTCGACGGCGGAGCCGGACCGTTTCGCTATGCCCTCTCGCCACAGGAGCTAGAGACACTGAACCGGCAGGACCCGGACCTCTGGAGCGAAGCCTGCCGGAAATCCAGCGCCGATCTCCCGCCCTGCAACAGCGGCCTACACCGCTTTCACATAGACGCCTACGGCGGCTTGCAGCTCTGCTCGGGCAACCGGCAGCAGTCCTACGACTTACGACAGGGCTCATTCCACGACGGCTTCTACGAAGCGCTACCCTCGTTTGCCTGCGCCTGGAAGATGCCGGCCTCTACGTCGCTCATTCAACCGGAAGTGCATCATGTCTGACCGCCGCCCGCTGGCCATGCTCCCTTACGGCACCTTCAGCCGGAACGTCCATGACCAGGCCGCCGCTCAGCATCAGGTCATCAAGGCACAGCTCGAACTCACCTATCGCTGCAACCTCCACTGCCGGCATTGCTACACCGATCCGTATAACGACAGCGCCTACTTTCCGCGCGAGCTCACGCTGGCCGAGATTCAGCGGCTCCTCGGCGAAATGCGAGAGGTCGGAATCATCTGGCTGAACCTGACCGGCGGCGATATTTTTATGCGGCCGGACTTCTTTGAGATCTACCAGGCCGCGGTGAACCACGGATTCTTGTTGCAGCTCTACACAAACGGGACGCTTTTCACCCGCGCGATCATCGAACGGCTGCAAACGCACCCGCCCTTCTCCATCGATATTTCCTGCCACTCAGTCGATGAATCGCAGTTCGACTGGTTCACGCAGGTCCCAGGCTCGTATCGAGCCTTCCTCCGCGGGATCGACCTCCTAGAGGCCGGCGGCCTTCCCTTTTCCCTCAAAACCAAATTGATGAACTGGAATGCCGGTGAGACCGACACACTCCGACGATTCACCGAAGCCAAGGGTCAGCCATTCGGCTATACGACCTCGCTCTCGCCCCGCCTGAACGGAGACTGCTCCTCTCTCGACTACCGCATTGCCCCCGATGCCATCCGCCGACTCCGCGCAGATCAGGAGGCTGTTCACGAGCCTGACGATTGCTCCACGCACGATCCCCTGTCGCAACCGGGACACGAACGGCTGTTTCGCTGCGGATGCGGCACCGACACGATCCACATCAACGCCTGGGGCGAACTCAGCACCTGCACGTTTCAATATGAAACACGGCTATCGCTGCGCAGCCGCACAGTCCGTGCCGCGATCGACCAGGCCTTCGCGGCAACCAGGAAGCTCACTTACCAAACACATTCGGCTTGCCGCACCTGCACCGTGCACGAATTCTGCGACAAACAACCGACACAGGCCAGATGGGAGGTCGGGCACTCTGAAATGCCCATTCCATACGATTGCGATATCGCCGTCGATCGAGCCTCCCATTCGCACGGAACCCAAGTCCACCATCCGTTACAACCAGGATCTTCCCGATGACGACCAAAAAGCCCTATATCGCACCGCAACTCTATCGCGTGCCGCTCGATCCCGAGCAGGCCATTCTCTCCTCGTGCAGCCTCTCGGCCATGAGCGTTTCCAATGGCGGCGGAGGGGGCTGCCGTCCGGCGGGATCCGGCAACTGCAAAAATCGCTCGGGATTGGGCAATCGAGATAGCGGCCCGCGCGCGTCGTAAGGACCACGATGCGCTTTACGCTTGAGATCGGCGGATACCGCATCACGGTCCATGAATCCCAAGACCATTCCGTTCTCCTCTGGCCGCTTCGCCCCTTCGACGTGTTCCTCGTGGACAACCACGATCCCGCTGACATCATGGTGACCGTTGCCGTAGTTCCAACGCTCCCCGACCTCCCGACGGACCGGGTGCGTTTCGATTCCGCTCACGGACACTGGAAGCTGTTGGAGTCAGGCGACCAGCTCGTCATCAACAGCCTCAGTCCGAAAACCGGCGCGTCACGCGCGCGCGCGCGGGTATCGGCGGACTACCGCCGCGTAGAAGCCTGGGTGTTGCCGGACGTTCAGAGCGGGGACGTGGGCTGGTCTCCTATGTATCTCTTCAATCCAATTCTCGAGGTCTGCCTGCTGTCGCTCCTGGCGCGGGATGGAGGAATCCTGCTCCATGCCTCGGGATTGGCTTACCAAGAGAGTGGATTCGTCTTCACCGGCGCATCAGGAACCGGCAAATCCACACTCGCCGGATGGTTTGCCGAACAGGGCGCCCATATCCTCAGCGATGAACGCATCATCGTGCGCCGGACCTGCTCATCGGTCACGCTGTACGGCACCCCTTGGATTGGGTCGGGAGAATTTGCTGCCAATGCCGCAGCGCCGCTGTCCCGGCTCTTTTGTATCCGTCATGGACAGGATCGGCATCGATTCGAGCCGCTCCCGGCTTCGCGTATCGTGGCCTTTCTCCTGCAACAAACGTTTCTCCCCTATTGGGATCGCGCCGCCATGGACGCGACCGTCGACAGTCTGATTGCGCTGACACGACAGATTCCGTGCATCGGCCTCGCCTGTTTAAAGAACCCGGACGTCGTCGATGCAATCATGGAGCATCAGCGAACCGCCCCGCTCACAACCGTCTAATGCAACACCTTGACGCCCAAACGTTTCTCAACTCCCTCTCCGCCCGCTCCGGACAAGACCGCCGGCCGGACAGCGCCACCTTCGAGCTGACCTATGGCTGCAACCTTCGCTGTGTCCATTGTTACAATCCCACCCATCGCGCCTTGCCCCAGGAACTGACGACGGCCGAGATCTGTACCATCCTCACTCAGATGGCCGAGCTGGGCGTGCTGACCGTCAGCCTCAGCGGAGGAGAACCGTCGCTGCGGCCGGACATCGAACCGATCCTTCGCCACGCGCGCCGGGCCGGTCTGCTGATCTGGATGTTGACGAACGCCACGCGTATGACGCCGATATTTGTGTCGCTCCTCACAGAGATCCCCATCGCCCATGTGTTCGTCTCCATCTACGGCGCGACGATGAGTACCTATGAATCGATGACCGGAGTGACCGGCTCTTTCGCACACTTTCTTCACGGACTCGATACGCTAAAAGCCTGTCCATTCCCGGTGACCGTCAGAATGCCCGTGACCACGCTCAATTGGACGGAAGTCGATGCCTGCCAGGACCTCGTGGAATCCCGCGGATTCAAATTTCAATACAGCCTCGACATCCACCCGCGAACCGATGGCGGCTCCGCGCCACTTGCCTATCGGCTGGCTCCCGATCTCAAAACTGAACTCGATCGTCGGAAGCTGGGGGCCGCGCCGCCGGAGACAGCGCCGGACACCTGCGCCGCCGATGAACCGTTCATCTCCTGCGCGTGCGGCCGCAGCCGCTTTGCCGTGACGCCCTACGGCGAGATGAATCTCTGCGTGGCCTTTCCCACGCCCGCCTATGATTTGCGAACCGGCACTCTGCGCGAAGGATGGGCCATCCTCAAAGACACCGTCGATCGGGCGCAGCCCAATCACCACTATGAGTGTCCAACGTGCGACGTCAATCGATTCTGTCGCCAAGGGCGCAGCGATGCCTGGCTGGAGACCGGCGACATGAGCGCCTGCCTTCCGCATTTTAAAGAGTGGGCTACACTGGAGCACCATACCCATGCCCTCCTCGACCCTCGACGACCTCGCTGACGCCTACGTCTGCGTGAGCGCCGGCAATGCCGTTGTGCTTGAGCAGTTTCATGCCTTCGCCACACTGCTGGAGCGGGCACAGATCCCCTTTGTCGTCATCAAAGGGCTGGATGTTCTCGTCAGATTTTATGGCATTCGCGGGACCCGGCCACTGTCCGATGTCGATCTGCTCGTTCATGACACCGATCTCGCTGCGATTGATACGATCCTGACAGAGGCCGGCTATACCGGACAGATTGATGGCAACCCCTGCTATGCGTCTCCGGGGAATGGACTTTCCTTCGATATCGTCACCACGCTCTGGTATCTCGATGAGCAGGGCTTGAACGATGTGTGGACCGCTGCCCGCGCCCATAAGCTCCCGCCTCGAACCGTCAGACTCCTGGTCGCCGACGATCTGCTGATTCATCTCACCGCCTATGCGATTCTCCATCGCGGCGCGCTTACCCCCGCATGGGAACAGGACCTGCGCTTGCTGCTCTTGCACGAACCCATCGATTGGATAGCCGTCACCCGCAAAGCCAGGCAATACTCGCTCTCTATTCCCTTGCTCCATGGACTCACGTACCTTCATCACCGCAAGCCGATGCTTCCCATTCCGGACGCAGTACTCCAAGCCATGGCGCCGGCCGGATACGTTGAGCACAGTCTCTACCGGCTCCTCCAACGGCTGGTCACAAATCAGCCCATTCCTGAGCTCGGTCATGTCCTACTCTGGCTGACCAGGCCCACCGGCAAGAAATGGCCGTGGCTGCGCCGGACCCTCTTTCCATCCAAAACGTTTCTCGGGTACCGCTACGGAGCCGCCGCCGCGCGCACGCCTCTGGTCACCCGCTGCCGCCGCGTCATCAGCCTTGGCTGGGCGATCCTTACCCTGGCAACCCGTATTGTTCGGCGGCTCCTCCAATGGCCCGTGCGAGCGTCCACATGATCGTGACACTCACACCTCGCACCGCAACCCGCTTTGCCGGCAGCGCGCTCCCGGAGAACTGCCAGGGACCGGCCCTGCAATATCTGCAAATCCCGCGCGTGGCCTCCTGGAGCATGTATCCCACGCTCTGCAAAGGCGATCGCCTTGAACTGGGTCCGGCTGACCCACTCAACGTCGGCGACTTAGTCGTCTTCCGGAGACCGTTCGGGCTGGTCTGCCACAGGTTGGTCGCACGACAAGAGCAAGTCCTGCTCACACAGGGCGATGCCAGTTCAGGAGCTCCGGAGCCGGTGCTGCTCCGAGATGTGCTCGGAATTGTCGTCGCGGTGGTGCGCGGATCAACCCGCGTCGTCACAGCAGATCTGGCGACTCTCGCGCCTCCGCCACCGTGGTGCCGCACCATCGATCAGCTGAGCACGACCATTCTGGATCGAAGCCGGCGAGGAGCCCACCGATTTATTCGTCTGGCGTTACAGCACTCCTGGGTCGGAGGGTTCTTGGCCGATCGGATGGTACGATGGACCACCGTTGAACGCATGACGGCAAGCCCCGTACAGTCGCTCAGCCAGGCCTTCGCCCTCAATCCAGCGGCCCTTCCGTTACATCCGGACGATCGGCCAGACCCATCGGCACTACTCGAGATTCGCCTTGGTTCGATTTGGCTGGGGACCTTTCACCAATCCGCTGAAAGATTAGACATTCGGCCCGTCCTAGCCGGCACCAGCCTTGAGTTCACCCTTCGAGAAGCGCTTCGACATCGATATGGATCCTGACCGCAACGATCCTCCCGCCGATCACCGCGCATTCCAGCCAGTTGAAACACACATCCTTTTGCTCGATCCATCCGTAGAGTGTTATAGTTGGGGCGTGCTTGAGACCGAAGTCGGAATGTCGTTATTCAGCTGACCCACTATGGACGCCTCGTCGCAACACGCCGCCTCACACATCGACCCAAAACTGCTGGCCCGGGTGGTCAAGGGAGACCATCAGGCATTCAGTCAGCTGTACGATCAATCCAGCACGCTCTTGTATACGATGGCACTGCGCATTCTCGGCAATCGCGATGAAGCGGCTGAACTTCTCCAGGATGTCTATCTGGAAGTCTGGCGCAAAGTGTCCCGCTACGATGTCGGACGAGGGACCCCTGTGGCCTGGCTGGTCACGCTGACGCGCAGTCGCGCTATTGATCGACTCCGGGCTCGGGCCTCCCGCGGCCAGAATAAACCGACGGAATCCCTGGATAGCTCGTCGGCCTCCCAGATCGCCGACCGCGGCCCCAATCCGTTTGACGCGCAAGCCGATCAGGAAATGAGAAGCTTGGTGGGAGGCGCCCTGGCGGCGCTCCCGCAAGCCCAGCAACATGCCCTGGAATTGGCCTATTATGAAGGGCTGTCCCATGCGGAAATCGCAGCCCGGCTGAATCAGCCGCTCGGAACCGTGAAGACCAGAATCAAGCTGGGTATGTCCAAGCTCCGGGAATCGCTCCGGCGCTGCTGGGAACAGGGTGAGCACGTATGACCCACGAAGAACTTGAAGAAGCCGTCTCGCTCTATGCCGCAGGCGCGCTCGAACGCGCTGAACGGCAGGCTCTTGAAGCCCATCTCCTCTCCGGTTGCGTCTCCTGCCACACGGCGCTCAAGGAGTTCCAATCGGTGGCGGCCATTCTGCCGTTTGGATTAAGCTCAGTCCCGGCTCCCCGCGCATTGAAGGCGACCATCATGGCCGCGCGGACGCCGACCGCCATCGCTGAAGATCCTCAAGAAAGAACCGATTCGAAACCAAGTCTGGAACCCGGCGAATGGATGAATCATCTTTTCCCGCCGGAATCCGCCGCCGCTCCGAAATCTTTTGGATGGGCATTAAGCTTCGCCGCGGCGGCGATTCTCTTTATCGGAGGTTATCTCGCCTGGACTTCCTACACTCAAAACGTCACCGGTACCGCTGCGGTCCAGCAACTCCAAGCGGCGTCGGACGATCAGACGAAGAAAGTCGCCGCTCTACAGCAGCAACTGGAAGACCAGGACCGGGCGATCGTTCAAATGAAAGAAGAGTTGCAGCAACGCACAACCGACTCAACCGAGCTGAAAGATCAGCTCATTCAGCGCGAGGCGGAGCTTGAAGATCTGAAGTTCCAATTCGCTGCACGCGGGGGAGTGCCCGCCACTCGCGAACCGGAGGATGAGCTCGCCGCCCTGCTCCGCGTTCCGAACGCGAAAACCGTCTCGCTCAATGGCTCAGACATGGCTAAACAGGCATCCGGCATGCTCGTCTACGATGCCAGAACCAAGAAGGCCTGGCTCTACGCGATCAATCTTCCGGAATGCTCCAACGGCACCACCTACCAACTCTGGGCGATCAATGACAAGCCGGTCAGCATGGGAACCTTTCATATGGACAGCGGTGAAACCGCGCATCTTCTGGTCAGCCGGGTGCCGGAATTCGCCAAGACCAGAAAGTTTGCCGTCAGCCTTGAGCCTTCAGGAGGGCGCCCCGCACCGACCGGTCCGATCTATCTGGTCAGCCAATCGTAACAACGCTCGTCACATGACCCAACCGGCATTGCCATCCACGCCATGAGCGTCGATGAGCGACGGCGTAGATGAAGGCCTCGCCCATGACCATCGACCCCACACAGGATGAAACCTTCATGCGCATGGCGTTAGCGCAGGCGGCGCTGGCTCCTGCACTGGGGGAAGTGCCCATTGCCGCGCTGCTGGTCCATGCTGGACAGGTGTTGGCGCTGGCTCATAACCTCCGTGAAACCCGGCAGGACCCGACAGCGCACGCGGAAATTCTGGTGATTCAAGAAGCCGCCGCCAAGCTGGGCACCTGGCGGCTGATCGACTGCGCGCTCTATGTCACCCTGGAGCCCTGTCCGATGTGCGCAGGCGCCATTGTCCAGTCACGCATCGCCAGGATCGTGTTCGCCGCCTGGGATCCCAAGGCCGGCGCCTGCGGCTCACTGATGAATATTCCGACGGATCCACGGCTGAATCACCGGGCGACGGTGACGGGAGGGCTGTGCGAAATTGAAAGCCAGGAGCTGCTGCGAGAGTTTTTTCGACAACGGCGCCGCGAGACACCTTAGCGCATCTGCTCCGGCTGCTCAAATATTGCCTGCGATCAATCCGTTGCCGCTGTACAGGAGTTGCAGGGGTTGATCGTCCAATCTGATTCTCGCGCCGCCACCGCACCGACCCATCCAGGTCCGCAATCCAGAGTCCTGACGACCCAAGGCTGTTGGGAACCTCCGGCGAGTCGCACGGGCACCCCGTCTCGATCCGACCCGCGAGACCAATCAATTTCACAAGACTGCAGCGAAGCTAATCCCACCCCTTCAGCTTTCAGTACCGCTTCTTTCGCAACCCAGTAGTGAAAGAATTCCTGACTGCGTGATTCGGATGCCGTGGATCGCATATGCAGCTGCTCGCGGTCAGAGAAGAACCGCTCAGCCAGCTTGAGTGCATCCACATCCTCCCTGATCATCTCCAGATCGACCCCAACCTCTCGGCCCTGGGCGACCGCGACCATGGCGTTGCCATGCGAATGGGAGAGATTGAAGGTCAGCGCCGCGCTCTCCGGCCGAAGACCCGCCAATGCCGGCTTTCCAGTCGCTGTCAAACTGAACTCGATGCGGGCCGGAGCGAGGTCGAGATAAAGCCCCAGAATAAATCGCAACCCTCCGTGGGCCAGCACATATCGTTCGCGATCTTGCTGCCGAAGAAATCTGGAAGCCCGTTCACGTTCCTGTTGATCAAGCCAATCCAGACACCGGCCATACTCGGCATCTTCACCGATGAGGGTCAACGGCCAGAGATCGATCGTCGAGGCAGGAAGATCCCGACGGCGCGCGACAGACGCCTTGAATAGCGTACGAATCGGAGAGAACTCCGCACTGACACTCGACGGCATTCGGACCGATCGTGAGCTCATCTTGCGTCCCAGAGTCATCCCCTACCAGACGGGTGTCAGGAGGGCACGACTTTTCCGTTCTCCAGTTTGATGACCCGATCGCCGAGATGAAAATACCGGTCATCGTGCGTAATGACAACCACGCTCTTCCCTCTCGCACGAAGTTCCGGCAGCAGTTTCATATAGAAGACGTCCTTATACTGTGGATCCTGATCGGCGGCCCACTCATCAAACACATACACGGGTCGGTCCTCCAAATACGCGGTCAGCAGGGCCAGCCGTTTGCGCTGCCCTTGGGACAAATCGATCGTGGAGAATCTTCCTTCCTTCACCTTCACCTTGTGATCCAGCTGCAAGCTGGAGAGATACCCGGCCGCCGAGGTCCGAATCCGCTCTTCTTCAATACCTAACAGTTTCTCAAATAAGTAAAAATCAGAAAACACCACGGAGAAATGCTCGCGGTACCAGTCTCGGTTGGCATCCGCGATCACAGTCCCGTTCAGCGATACTTCGCCCGCATGCGGGACATACAAGCCAGAGAGTAGCTTGACGAACGTCGATTTCCCGCTGCCGTTTCCTCCAATCACAAAGGACAATTCACCGGGACACAGCGTCAAGCTGATCGGGCCAAGTGCAAACGGATCGTTTCCATGACTGTCGGTGGCGTATTGAAACGTGACCGACTCCAATGTCAGAGAATCCAGCCGCGTGGCCGCCACCGGCAAAACAGCGCTGGGGAGGCTCTCGGAAGATTTATCCAAGGACACACCCAGCCTCTGGATATTCTCAAACGCGACCTGCCCGCGTTCGACGGTCGGCAAGATACCAATGATCCCCCAAATGGGAGACATCATATACAGCAAGACCACGACATATCCGATCAATGACTCCGTCGATAGCGGAAACATCAGAGGGAACACAAACAGGATAATGCCGATCATGGAATAAAATGCGAAATGCGACCAGGCTTCGGCAATCGCATATTGCCTGGCGGCATCAATACTGGTTCGCCGGTATAGATCGGCCGCTCCGTGGAGCTCCTGATCGATAAATTCTGTGCGCCGTTGTCTGTGAAGGGTCAACTCCTTGATCCCTTCCGTCAAAGACCGGAAATGCCGGAACAACTGCGCCCTAGCCTCCCGAGATGAGTGAATGGTCGAAAACGCCCTGGTATGCAACCAGTGATACCCCCACGCACCCAGCAGTGTGGCCGTCACGACGAGCAGAAACGTCGGCCATGACAACCAGAGCAGATAGACTCCGCACCCCAGAACGATGGCCGCATTCATCGCCAGTTGCGGCAAGCACTGGATCGACCAGGCCAGCATGCTCACGTCGTCCGTCAGGGTGACCAGGATATTCGCATGACCGTACGTCTCGGTACGGCGATACGGAGATTGGAGGATTTTCTTACAGAGCGTGAGCGAGAGATCGAGCGTCGTGTCTTGAGCAAACCGCGTCAGGGTCAATTGCGAGATAATCTGGGTGGCGAGTTTTCCCGCCACGACGGCCACAAACCCCAGCGCCAGTAGGCTTTCTTGGTCATGCCGCTGTTGCAGCACTCGATTGATCAGGGCCAGCACGCCCGCGCTACAGAGTCCGGACAACACCCCCACGCAGACCATAGCGGCCATCACGGAGCGCGAACGCTGAAAAAGAAACGAGACAAACCCTGGAAGGCGGATGTTCATGCGGACTGATTGTTGCGCGCCGGCATTCCAACCTCAGCAGCGCGATCCAGGCCCTTCTGGAGATGACTCTGCAAATGACCGGCAAGGTCTTCCACAAACGGCGACACGAACAGGCGGCCGGAGTCCTCGGCCGGAATATGCACGGTACAGCTCGATTCCGTGCCTAATTCCTGCCATCGATGCCGAGTGTCGGGAATGACATCGTCAACGTGCCGGTTGGATGCCACCACATTCACGACCCGAGCGGCAATCGGCTGCACTCGATACCTGGCTACGGCTAGGAGCGTGGCCTCCGTCAATCGCTGCACTTGAAAATCCCTATCCTGGATATGATCCGTGAGGGACTGCGAAAACAAAGATAACGCCACGTGAGTTTTGCGTGCAATATTCGCCCACCACTCGTTCATCGGTAACCGCGACAGGCTTCGGATATCTCCGACAATCTTGCCTAGCACGATCATGGACATGCTGGCCTTCGCCAGCAGACGATGCCTATACCTGCGGTACGAATCAGGATGCCACGTATCCATCATGAAGAGAGTGACCTGGCACCCTAGCGCAATAAGCTGCCTAGCCATTTCATATCCAATCAGCCCTCCGGTACAAACTCCGCCGATCAGATACGGTCCATCGGGATGCATGCGCCGCACTTCCTGCACATAGTGGGAGGCCATCTCCGGCACCGAGGTAAACGGCGCTTCTTTTCCATCGAGCCCCCTCGCCTGCAATCCATAGAGCGGCTGTTCCGTCCCAAGAATGCGCGCCAGCTTGGCAAAGACGAGGACATTCCCACCGACGCCCGGCACCATAAACAATGGCAATCCGGTTCCGCTTGGCTGGATCGCGACCAGAGATTGCCACGGGGGAACCCAACTTGCTTTGGTCAGCACAGCGGCAAGCTCGGCGATCGTCGGAGCTTGAAACAGGGTGGCTAAGGGAAGTTGCTTCTCAAACACGAGCTCCAGCTGATAAAACAACTGCGCCGCCTTGAGAGAATGTCCGCCAAGGTCAAAAAAATTGTCGTGAATCCCGATCTCCTGTATCCCAAGAACCTGCTGCCACAGCGCCGTCAGCTGGACTTCCATTCCGTTTCGCGGGCCGACATACGGTTGACCGGCTATATGGCCAGACAGCTCCGGTTGAGGCAAGGCCCGCACATCAATTTTCTTATTGGCCGTTAAGGGGAACGCATCAAGGAACACAAAGAAGGAGGGCACCATATACTCGGGCAGCACCGCGCGCAGGAAGGACCGCAGTTCTTCCGCTCCTGCCTCCTGCCCTTCCTGCAACACCAGATACGCCGCCAACTGTTTCATACCATGCTGATCATCGCGCGCGGTCACGACCGTTTGTTTGATTTTGGCGTGACGGCTGAGCGTGGCTTCAATTTCGCCCAGCTCGATACGGAATCCTCGAATCTTGACCTGATGATCGATCCGTCCCAGATGGACAATTTTCCCGTCGGGTCGATAACGCCCGAGGTCACCGGTCCGATAGAGCCTGGCGTCCGGATGAAGGGAGAACGGGTGAGGGATAAATCGGTCCGCCGTAAGGTCCAGGCGGCCATGATACCCCCGCGCCACCCCATCCCCTCCGATATAGATTTCTCCGGCGACACCGACCGGGACCGGCTGTAAATACGGATCGAGGACGTACACATCCGTATTCGCGATCGGGCGGCCAATCGTGATTTCAGAAGAATCCTGGCTGATACGATCGAGCGTCGACCAGATCGTCGTTTCCGTCGGACCATACATGTTCCAGAGCGCCTTGGTTCTGTCACGCAGTGCGACCGCAAGATCCTGAGGAAGCGCTTCCCCTCCGCAGAGAGCGGTCAACGAAAAACTCCCGGCCCATCCCGCCTCAAGGAGAAGCCGCCAGGTTGCGGGAGTCGCCTGCATGATGGTCGGCTGGACTCGTGCAAGGGTGTCTCGAAGCTTATGTCCGTCCGTAGCGACCGCGCGACTGACAATCTCCACCCGCCCTCCGACAAGGAGCGGCAGATAGAGTTCCAGTCCTGCGATGTCGAAAGACAGTGTCGTGACAGAGAGAACGGTATCACTCCGAGTACAGCCCGGCTGACGCTTCATGGACCAGAGGAAATTCATCAGCGAACGATGCTGAATTTCCACACCTTTCGGTTGCCCGGTCGATCCCGAGGTGTAGAGGATGTAGGCAAGATCTTGCCCGGTGGCCAAGGGTGGAAGATTGTGCTCATCGCCTTCCGAAAAGACGTGTCCCTCGCGATCAAAACACCAGACACGGCACGATTGGCCACTAAAACGATCAGACAACGCCGTGGTCGTGATGACGAGCGGGGCCCCGGAGTCTTCCACCATAAACCGGACGCGATCGCGTGGATAATCGGGATCAAGCGGGACATAACATCCCCCGGCCTTCATCACCGCGAGTAACACCGGAACCATGTCCACCGACCGCTCCAGACAGACGCCGACGGCCACCCCTGGAGAGACGCCCATTCCCCGCAAGGCTCGCGCTAACTGATTCGCCATCCCGTTGAGTTCACGATAGGTAAGCGCGCGATTGTCCATCGACACGGCAACGGCATCGGGAGTTTCTTCAGCCCGTCCTTCAATGTGCTCCGGCAGACAATCCGTATGGGGATATTCAGCCGCCGTCCGGTTCCACTCATACAGAATGCGCGAACGCTCTATCTCCCCCAGCATTTTCAGATCAGACACTCGCGCCTGCGGGTTCGTCATCGCACTCTCGATCAACGCCAGATAATGTCCGGCAAAGCGCTCGATGGTTTCGCGCATGAAAAGCGCTGAATTGAAGGTGAAATACGCCTTCTTCGCGACTTCCAATTCGATGGACAGACTCAAGTCGAACTGGGCGGAACCAGGCTCAACTTCGAATGGCGCCCACTCCAATCCATAGAGTTGAATATCGCTGATCGGCGCATTGGCCATGTTGAACAAGACTTGGACCAGCGGCGCCATACTCGCATCGCGTTCGATCTGAAGACTTTCCACCAGTTTATCAAAAGGATAATCCTGGTTGGCAAACGCGCCCAGTGCGGCATGCTTCATACGCTCCAAAAGCCCTGCAAACGTAGGATTGCCGCTGACATCGACGCGAAGCGCCAGGGTATTGACGAATGTTCCAATCAACTGCTCCATCAGCATATGCGTCCGGTTCGCGATCGGACAGCCGACGGCCAGGTCCACCTGCCCCGTATAGCGGCTCAAGAGCAGCTGAAAGCAGGCTAACAGCGTCATAAAGGGAGTCACGTGCTGGTCGGCGCTGAACTGTTTGAGTCGTTGGATCACGGAATCCGGAATATCTACCGCGCACAGCCCCCCCTCAAACGTTTGGACGGCCGGCCGCGGGAAGTCCGTGGGAAGGTGGAGGATGGGAAGCTGCTCCAGCGTGTTCGTCCAATACTGCTCTTGCGCGGCTAGGACCGCTTCCGTCAT
The DNA here is from genome assembly GCF_900403705.1 of Nitrospira lenta. NCBI lineage: Bacteria > Pseudomonadati > Nitrospirota > Nitrospiria > Nitrospirales > Nitrospiraceae > Nitrospira > Nitrospira lenta. Next base: position 382,125 of record NZ_OUNR01000016.1, read on the forward strand.
ACACCGGCGCTGCCACACCGCGTAGTCCGCGTATTGGATGGGCAGGGTCATTTCGGGCAACGGTTGTCCCTGACATAACGCATTGTAGTATGCGGAAAAATCGCGCCCAAGAATTCCAAAGGACCATTGATCCCCGACAATATGATGTAGATTGAGGACAATCAGATGATCTTCTTGATCGAGCGTGATCAGCGAGATTCTCGCGAGCGGCCCTTTCTCGAGATCAAACGGGCGAGCCCCTTCTTGTTCGGCAATGCGTCGGGCTTCTCCCTCGCGTTGATCCGTCGGAATCCTGCGCAGGTCGATCTCAACCAAATGAGGAGCCTCCCATGGCGCAATACGCTGCTCCAACCCGGCCCCGGTCATCGCAAAGGTGGTTCGAAACGCTTCGTGGCGTTGAGCGAGCAAATTTACAACCTGCCGGACCACAGGCACGCTCATCGCTCCCTTATGGCGAGAGACGAACAGAAGATTGTACGCCGTGGCCTCCGGCGCCAGTTGCTGAACAAACCACATGCGCTGCTGCGAGAAGGACAGCGGCAACGCCCCCTCACGCGAGACCGGCACAATCGGCGGCAAGGGCGACGGCGCGTTCCCCCGATGCTGTTCCACGCGAATCAACTCAGCAACACCGGCAATCGTCGGCGACTCGAACATCGAACGCAATGGAAGCTCCACGCGAAACACTTCGCGAATGCGCGAGATCACCTGCGTGGCCAAAAGCGAATGGCCACCCATAGCAAAGAAGTTTTGATGGATATCGATCGTCCGCTCTCCCAGCACATCACGCCAAATATCGAGCAGCCCCTGCTCAATTGGATCGCGAGCCCGAACGGAGGCGGTTTCGCTCCGGTTCCCACCCAATGTGTATTGTTGAAGCGCCTGCCGATCGACCTTTCCATTGGAAAGATACGGAAGCCCATCGATCGCAAACACGGCGGCGGGAACCATGTAGGAAGGAAGTGTCCGTTTGAGCAGCTCATGGAGATAGGGACTGGCTGATCCCGGCGCCTGATCGGACGTCACAAAGGCAATGAGACTCGGCCCTGTGGTCATATCATCTCGCACGACCACGGCAGCGGCACGGACCCCCGGTAATCCGCTCAGGGCAGATTCAATTTCGCCGAGTTCGATACGATACCCACGCACTTTTACTTGGCTATCCGCGCGCCCAACATACTCGATATTCCCATCCTGGCGTATCAGCCCAAGATCGCCCGTCTTATAGAGACGGGATTCCGGCACAAATGGATTGGCGATAAATTTGATACTCGTCAGTTCAGGAAGATTCAGATACCCTCTCGCTAAACTGCCCCCGCCGATTACAATCTCTCCCACCACCCCAACGGGAACTGGAGACAACCCTTCATCAAGCAGATAGATGGCGGCGCCGGCAATGGGCTTTCCAATGGGAATGCGTCCGCCCGACTCGGTTCCAGTTGTCCGGTACACGCTCGACCACACGGTCGCTTCCGTCGGTCCATACTCGTTATACAGCGCCGCCTCCTGAAGCCGTTCATAGTGCCGCCGCACCAGCGAGACCGGGAGGCTTTCTCCGGCTGACACCACCACTCGGAGTGAACGGAGTGAAGGGATGGCCACGTCACGCAACATCGCCTCGTAGAGCGATGGCACGAGCACAATGTGGGACACCTGATGCCGAGAGATCAGCGCGCCGAGTTGTTCTGGATCTCGATAATGGTCTTCCGTCGGGATGACGAGAGTCCCTGCATGAAGCAGCGTCCAGAAGATGCTTGTCACGGACCCGTCAAAGGCAATCGGAAAGGTCAAGAGACAGCGTTCGACCGGATCTTTGTAATATTGTAGTCGCGCCAAAAGAGAATGCAGGAGGGCCCCCTGCGTAATCTCCACCCCTTTGGGCCGACCCGTCGATCCTGAGGTGTAGATAACATAGGCAGCATGGTCGAGCTCCTGTCGCGGCCACGCCACCTGCCCACCGTGATACGGCCCCTCTCCGGCAAGTGACTCTAGCTCGATGACCGGGCCGCCGCCATATGGAAGCGTGGCGCGCAGATGCCGTTGCGTCACCAGAAGCGCGACTCCGGCATCCTTGAGAATCAATCTCTGCCGCTGTTCCGGCGCACTGGCGTCCAAGGGCACATAGGCGGCACCGGCTTTCAGAATGCCAAGAATCCCGATGAGACTCGAGAGTGAGCGATCAACGCACAACCCGACTCGGGCATTGCTTCCTCCAGTGGCGTCATGCACCGCCCTGGCAAGCCGATCCACACGCTCGACGAGCTCGCGATAGGACAGCGTCTCTTCCCCACACACCGCCGCCGCCCTCTCGGGAGCTTGCTTGAGGCAAGCCTCGATCATCGGCATAATTGATGTGGTCTGCTGCACATCGACCGTACCGCGGTTCCACTCAATCAGCAGCTGCTCTCGTTCATCGTGCGTCAGCAGCGGCAGATCCAGAAGACGCGAATCAGGATTTTCGATCAGACCTTTCAAGATAATTTCGATCTGGGCAAGCATCCGATCGACCGTTTCGCCGTCGAACAATGCCCGGTCATAGAGCATCACCAGCTCAAGCCCGTCGACTCCATTGACCACCAGCAACGTGAGATCAAGCTCGACGGCCACGTCGTCAATCGGAATGTGTCTGACAGACAACCCATCAAGACGCAACTCGCTGAGCGGATCGTCCTCCCACACCATCATGACATTGAACACATGCGGTGAGTCAGCGGCTCTTCGCCCCTTGAGCGAGCCGATCACCCGTTCGAACGGCACGTCTTGATGGTCATAGGCATCACAGACCGTCTGGCGAGCGAGTCGGAGGAGCTGGGCTCCCGTCTCGACAGCTGAGAGATCCATGCGCAAGGCTACGGTATTGGCGCAATATCCCACCACCCCCTGCCACCGCGCTTGGCGACGATTCGCCACGACCGTGCCGATGACGATATCTGCAGTCCGGGTCGCGCGTTGGAGCCAGGCAGACAAGGCGGAATAGACCGCCATGAATTTGGTCGCGCCCTGCCTACTGCAGAATGCTTCTAGGTCGGCCACCATTGGTCCGGGAAGCACGCGGATTCTCGATCCACCCTGGAACAGCGGCACGCGAGGACGCGGGCGGTCGGAGGGTAGATCAAGCACAGATGGCAGATGGTCCAACTGCCGTTGCCAATATCCCAGCTGCGTGACGTATCGTTCACTCTCCGACTGATTTCTCTGCCATTGGCTGAATTCAAGGTACGATCGCTCCGAACGCGAGGAAACCGTTCCGTGACCGTTGACATGCGCCCCGTACTGCTCCGTGAGCTCCCGGCAGAGTAACCGCAATGACCATCCATCCGAGACGAGTCGATGAACGGTCAAGACGCAGCGATGCTCTCCATCACCGGTCTCAAGCAGAAGCACCCTGAGCAAGGGAGGGTTTCCCAAATCAAATGGAACGAGTACTTCCTCTCGAATCCTCCGTCTGATTTCCATCTCACGATTCGACGGAGGGATATCGCACAAGGAAGCCCACGTGATCTTCGCGACGGCCTCGGTCGAATTCGCCTGATAGGGAAGCTCACCGACGGACGCAAACCCCATCTTCAATATGTCATGCCGCTGCACAAGCCCTTGAATGCTGGCACTAAAAACAGGAAGGTCTAACCGTCCGGACAACCTCATTCCGATGGAAATGTGATTCAACGCGCTGCCAGGCTGTACTTGCTCCAAAAACCACAGCCGCTCTTGACTGGAGGACAGCGGATACTGCCCGACGTCCCCGCTCTCTGCCAACAGGCCGCTCTCATCGGACCTCGGCTCGTCGGCCAGCCCTCGCGAGCTCGCTCCTATTCTTGAAGAGGACTCTGGAAGAGACGTCAGAAGATACGCCGCGAGATCCCGCACCGTCCCCTGGCCAAATAGCTGACCGAACGAAAGATCAACCCCGAACTCCTGCTCAAGTCGATTCTTGACCAGGCTGGTCCCGAGAGAATCCAGACCGATATTCACCAAAGGCATTCCCACTTTGATTCTGGAGACCGGGAGCCCTGATTGCTCTGCAAACACACGCATCACATATTCTTCAAGTCCGTCACGGCTCTTCAGCAGATCGCGGACATTTTGGGAGCCGTCACTGCGTGACTCCGAACCAGCCACGGCCTCTTCAGTGGAGAGCATCTGCAGCGAAAGCACAGCCAGAGAATTCTCCAGATAGGCTTTTCGGCAAGCTTGCCGTTGTACCTTTCCGCTTGACGTCTTTGGAGTCGTTCCGTGACGTACCAACACAATGCCCCACACCGGAACTTCAAACCGTTCCGCCAAAATAACGCGAACGGCCGTCGCCACCTCGTCGGCCCGAAGATCTTGTTGCCGATCAACTTCAAGCACCATGATCAGACGCTCGACCTCGTCCACTTCGACCGAGAACGCCACGCATCCGCCAGTGCGCACCATCGGGTGACAGCCGTCAACGGCCGCCTCCAAGTCTTGCGGATAGATGTTTCTCCCGTTCAAAATAATCAGATCTTTTAGACGACCCGTAATGACAATCTGTCCGTCGCTGAAGAACCCCAAATCCCCCGTGCGCAGGAAATGTTCGGCTGGCCGGCCGGAAACCTGCGCGTTGAAGGCCTCGCTGGTCGCCTCGTCCCTTCGCCAATACCCTAAGGCCACACTTGGACTGGACACCCAGATCTCTCCAACTTGGCCGGCCGCACATTCCACACCGCTTCCAGGCTCAACGATGATGACCTGAGAACCCGGGAGCGGATGGCCGCATCCGACAAGCTCGCGTGCACCCACCTGACCCGAGCTTCGAGATTCGACCCGATGCGACTCAAGCGCAGCCGAATCCACCGTGATCATATGGGGCAATTCAGACCGCGACGTACTGGATACGACCAGGGTGGCCTCAGCCAACCCATACGCCGGCATAAATGCATTCCCCTTGAATCCGTGGGGAGCAAACACCTGGGTAAACGCATTGATCGTCCGATGGTGAATAGGCTCGGCGCCACAACTGGCCACCGCCCAGCGTGCGAGATCGCCGGACCAGCCCGGTTGCTTCTGATACGCCTTCACACAAGCATCATAGGCGAAGCTCGGAGCGCCGCTATGCGTGATATCCCAGCGGTCGATGGCCTCAAGCCAGCGGAGCGGCCGCCGAAGAAATGTCAGCGGTGAGAGAAGGAACGCCGGAATGCCCGCATAGAAAGGCGCAAGGATTCCGTGCACCAATCCATAATCATGAAAATACGGGAGCCAGCATAACGAGCGGCTCTCAGCATTGACTCCCGCTATCTGCCGGATGGCCTCGCATTGCGCCAGGACATTGCGGTGACTGATCATCACGCCGCGGGGTGTCGCCGTTGAACCGGAGGTATATTGCAAATAGGCCAGATCCGAGATCGGTGAACGGCGTTCCAGACTTGGCCACGCCTCACCCGCCGGTTGATCAGTAGCCAGCCATTGGACCTGGCGGTCCGTTGCCACAAAGGATTGCTCCGCACACAGCGCTTGAATACCGGATGTCGTCAGAACGAGCGCGGCTTGCGCATCATGCAGGATGGCTTGCAGGCGCGAGAGACTGTGCTTGCGTCTGATGGGATCCGGCGCGGGGGCCGGAACGGGAACGAGGCCGGCTTGGATACAAGCCCAGAAGGCGACGACCACTTCGAGTCCGGGGGGATACATCAGAAGCGCGCGCGTGCCCGGTTCAGCACGCCCCCCCAGAGCCTTTGCAAGAACGTTTACTTCGTCCGCGAGTTCAATCCACGTCAGCTGACGGTCTATCGCCGCGGTATCTTTGAGATACGCATAGGCCAATCCTCCGCCGACCTGCTCGCAGCGGTAGGCAAACAATTCGGCAAGAGTGTGGATTGAAATAGGTACTGATTCGCTCATGCACGCAAAGGGAACACCGGGAAATAATAAAGCCAAACGACCCAATAAATAGACTGATCCTATGCCGGACCAGAAAGATCTCCTACCGTTACGGAAGGATAGTACGGGCCACTGTATTCTCGAAGAGATTTCCTATTCTGCGCACAAACCAGGCCAGCAGAACTCCTCGCAACATCACAATTCAATGGAACAATTCATTCTACTCCGAGAACTGCGAGCCACCAGGATGTTTTCTCCGATGAATTCGTAGACGACTCGACCTCGATGAGAGAAAACTCATTGAAATATCATGTCTCCCACTGTAAGCTCCCCCCACAGCTTGGGCAGTCAGGAGTGCACGTCCTTCAGTGCTTCCCAATTCAGCAAGTTGCCAGGAGAGGTGCCAGAGTGGCCGAATGGACTCGCCTCGAAAGCGGGCGTCCTCGCAAGGGGACCGTGGGTTCAAATCCCACCCTCTCCGCCAAACAGCACTCGCTCGATCCGGAATCATTCTTATGGTACGTGGCAATGAGATAAGTTCTGTGTGCGTTTCTTAAATCCTCGCCTGTCCCTTCGCCTTCTCCCCTAAGACCCGCCGTAATTCGACCATCGCCAGCGTGTCGCGCTTGCAGTAGGCCAACAGCGCCTCCTGAATCTTTGCCCGCTCGATCCAGTCCGTCTCAACGAACACCATCTTGTAGTATTCAGACGCAGCCTGCCCGCCTTCTCGGATAGTGAGATCGTCATACCGCAACGAGGGAACCAGTGCCGGCAGCACTTCTTTCAGCGAAAAGGAACCGCCGAACTCGGGATGATAATAATGTTCTTTGACAATCGGGTGCAGATCCCAAATCCGTTTCACCAATGCCTTGAGCGCGGTTCGTTGTTCAGGAAGAAACTCAGCCAGCTGCTCGATCACAGACTGTTCATACGAAGAGTAGACACAGATGCTCCCCTTGCTTCCCAGGGAATTCAGGAGAGACTCGGCCAATGACTTGCGCGGATCGGTCCCTTCTGTGTGCAGAAACTCGTGATGCACAAGCTCGCCGGAATCCTGCTCGATGTGATTCGACCATTGCACCGGCAGCGCTTGATACGGACGAGTCCCGGCAAACCGCGGCACGGCCAGCATGACGGTTTCAAAATCAAGATGATGAACGGGAAGCCGTACGGTCTTGAGTGCGGCCTCCAATTTCTCGGACATCCACTCTACATTCTCTTTAACTTTCCGCTGAACCGCCGACAGCTTTGTGCCATCGGGAATCGCATCGATGGTCACGATACCCTGCTCAGCCAGTTGGCTGGCAATCTGCTTGGCGCCGGGCAGATGAAAGATCCACCGTGCAGGCTTCTGACTTGTGCAATGCGCCCAGAAAGGACATTCATACGGCGTGAAACAATGGCGATCCGGGTCGATCACGGGAGCGGTCGATGCGAGTAACATCGCCTTCATCGCGCTTATCCGGTCCGGCACGGTCACCTGCCGTTCCAGCACAATTGAAGAAAGCTCCTCAATTGCAAACAGTTCGTTCAGATCAACCTCGCCGCCGGCATAGGTATAGGCGGTATTGATACGCATGAGATGACAGCTGACGATGTTCAGCCCAGCCCCCACCAGCACATGGCGCTGCAGCGCCAGATCGTCCAGGTGCACATCCTTCACTTTGGTGGACGATTTCACCTCGATCAACCGCCACGCTGCCGGGGCTCCATCTTCTGTTCGTACCCGCTCCAGAATATCCACACGGACGAGCACGCCATCGGCCATCAACGCCGCTTCGAAAATCGCCGGCACGGACTCGTCGGCCATCAGCGTCGCGGTTTGAGCCAGCGCCGCCTCGGTCTTGCGATACCCGGCCGCCACCAGATGACCACCGGGAAAACGGCGCCGGGCCAACTCACCGACGTCCGTCCCCATGTCCAGAATCGCCTGAGTCCCCGCATCAGGGAGCGTTGCAAGATAGGGCTGGTAGATGTCCAGATACAGGCGCTTATGGCACTGGAGACCGGAGATATATTTGGACTTCGATAAACGAGGCGTTTTTCGAATCTCGTCTTGCGGAAGATCTATTATTTTTTCCACCATAGCCTGACCCTAACGAACGATGCCGCATTTGTCTAGCCGAGCATCGCCTCAGTTCTGCTAGGATAGGCGCACATGGCCTCCCGCATCGCAGACATCCGCAAATCCGTGCTTACCCTGGCCCTGCCGGTCACTGTCAGCAGTCTCCTTCAACGAACCGAAGGCATCGTCGCGGTCTTTTTGGTTGGGGGACTCGGCGTCATTCCCATTGCCGCCGTCGGCCTGGGACAGCTCCTGGCGTTCATCGCCACTACCCTGGTCTCAGGTCTCTCAGTAGGATCGAATGTCATCATCGCCCAGCTCTGGGGAGCCAAACGGCAACGGGATGCCGGAGAAGCCGCCCGGCACTTTCTCGGAATTTCCCTTGCCGTCTCGCTGGTGCTGGCGACGCTGGGCATGACGCTGAATCACGTTGCGATGGACTTGCTGGGAGCTGAGCCCGGCGTCATTGCGCTCGCGATTCCCTATTCAACGATCATCTTTCTGGTGATTCCCTTCACCGTGCTGCTTCAGGTTTTGTCCTCAATCCTACAGGGTACCGGTGATACACGCACGCCGATGTACGCCATGATCCTGGTGAACTTGCTGCACATCGGAATTGCCTACCCCCTCGTCTATGGGTATTGGGGCCTGCCCGCACTGGGTGTCAAAGGAGCCGCGATTGCCGTGGGGATCGCCGAAGCCATCGGCGTGGCCTTTCTCTGGCGGCGCAGCCGTCCCATATTGCACTCGTCCACGCACATCCGGCTGGATCTCATTCGAACCATGTGGCATGTCGGTGCGCCGGTCTCAGGCGAGCGGATCGTGCAGCAGGCGGGCATCCTCATCTATACGAAACTCGTGCTCCTCTACGGCACCGTGTCTTACGCAGCCCATCAGGTGGGACTCTCCATCGAGTCGCTGTCGTTTTTGCCAGGCTATGGCTTTGCCATCGCCGCCGCGACGATGGTCGGCCAGAGCATCGGCGCCGGCAAATACACCAGAGCGAAGCTAGAGAACTGGGAAGCCAACCGCCTCGCGATCGTCATCATGGCCAGCATGGGCGTCGTGTTTTTCTTTTTCCCCTATCTGCTCTTGCGCGCCTTTACCACCGATGACGCCGTCATCGAGCTCGGCACGGTGTTTCTCAAAATTGTCGCCGTCCTGCAGATCCCGCTCGCGCTCACGATGGTAATCGCGGGATCGCTGCGCGGAGCGGGAGATACCCGATTCATCATGGGTGCAACGATGGTGGGCATGTGGGGCGTGCGTGTGCCGATGGCGTTGATTGTCGCCCTCTGGCTGCACCTCTCGGTGTTCTATGTCTGGATGGCGATGATCGCGGACTGGACCGTGAGAATGGCGTTGCTGCTCTGGCGCTACCGATCGGAACGGTGGAAAACGATTCGCGTCATCAAAACAGCGCGCACGGTATGAGCTGAATACTTTCCCATACCCTCACCTAACACTGCGTTCGTTCCTCAGCTGGCGGCCTCGTATCCTTCCCGTTCCCGACGCGCACCTCGATCCGACCCACGCCTTTCACGTTGGCGCAGAGGTCGTCGAGTCCCGGCGTAATCAAGCGATAGGGTCCACCCTTTCCATCGGGTAGCGGCTCGCCGTTGAGTTCATAGAGCAGGAGGCCGAAATCCCTCGCCTGCTGCAGCGTGAGCGTGGCGGCATACTTGCCGTCGAGCGAATGAAACGTCACATGATCGGCCTCGATCGCCAGCGCCGGTACATCGAGCAAGCCCTTCACCTTGATCGCCCGCCCCTGCATTCCCGGCATGACGGTACTAACGTCCTCGACATGATGCTCCGCCGGAAGTTGCCGGAGGGTCGCACGATCAAGTGAAACCGCCTGCACCACCGCCCCATCGATTCGCACGACTCCTGCCCCCTTCTTGTCCTGCTCGGTAATCGTCTTAATCATCGCCGTCATCGCCTCATTCACGGGAGTCGGAATACCCAACTCGCGTCCTTTCTGAACAATGTAGCCGTTCAAATACCCAATTTCCGTCTGCCGGCCCGCCTTCCAATCATCGTACATCGACGTATGGATATCCCGAATCTCCTGCGTCGCCTTGACGACCCGCTCCGCCATATCCGCCGGAAGCGGCACCTTAACCGCCGCCGAGACCGCTGCGACTTCATCGACGATCTGATGAATCACCCGCATCATCTCCGGGTGATCCAACGCCTTGGCCACCTTGTCGTCGATCAAGACGGTGATCGGATTGAAGACACAGTTCCAACACATCTTCTCCCACTTACTCCGGCGGATATCTTTCGAGAGATGGCAGGGAATACCAGCCGCCGTGAACAGATCCTTGATCTTGAGCAGGCGATCACTCTCATGCCCCATCAATTCGCCGATCGCCACCGCTCCTTTTTTATAGTGGTCGATCACCCCAGGCGCGGCAATTTTCGAATAGATGAACGCCACACCGCCAACGACACAGTCCCGTGTGGTGCGTGCGATAATCCGGTCTTCGGTATCGATGCCGTTTTGCAAGGTAAGGATGACAGTTTTATCCGTGAGTACCGGCTCGATCTGCATCATAACCTCGTCGAGGTCGAACGCCTTCACGCCCAGAATAATCAGATCCGGTTTCGGCAGATCCCGGACATCCGATGCCGCCTGCGGGCGAACGGTGAACGTCCCGCTCGCACTGCGAATCGTCAATCCGTCCTGCTTCACCGCCGCCAGCGTCTTGGGCCTGAGCAGAAACGACACATTCGGATTGTTTTTGGCGAGATGCGCGCCGAAAAACCCGCCCACAGACCCGGCCCCGACCATCAGAATATTCTTCATGATCACTCCCTTATTTACGACGGCCGTACTATAGCAGGCCGCCGAACTAGGATAAAATACCTTGCCATGAGCCAGCACCTTTTGCATGAAGCGCATACTCGCATAGTCTCAGCCCAAGCCATCACCATCTTGACCGGCGCCGGCATCTCTGCGGACAGTGGCGTCCCGACATTTCGTGGGGCCGATGGGCTATGGCGTAATTTTCGAGCGGAAGAACTGGCGACCCCGGAGGCATTTGAGCAGGACCCTCTATTGGTCTGGGAATGGTACAACTGGCGACGAGAACTTATTGTCACGAAACAGCCTAACGACGCCCATCACGCTGTCGCAGCATTGGAGTCGCGCGTCAACGATTTCTGGCTCATCACACAAAACGTGGACGGACTACACCGCACGGCCGGCTCTACCAAGCTGTCGGAGATTCACGGCAACATCTGGATGGTGCGCTGCATGGCATGCGGCGCCGTTACGGAAAACCACCAGGTTCCGCTGCCGCTCCTGCCCCATTGCGGACAGTGCGGAGGGCTGTTGCGTCCTCATATCGTCTGGTTCGGTGAATCCTTACAGGAGGAGGATCTTGCCCGCTGCGCAAAACAGTTGCAGATCTGTGACGTACTGCTCGTGATCGGCACCTCCGGCGTGGTATATCCGGCGGCGGGGTTTGCTTCGATCGCGAAAGAGGCCGGTGCCTATGTGATTGAAGTGAATCTCGATCCGACGCCGCAATCCGATCTCGTCGACATCGCACTGCACGGACGCGCAAAGGAACTCGTACCGCTTTTGTTACAGGCGAGTGAGTAACGGTTGGAGTTGTTCAAGAGACCGGATGCGATGAATCCCCGGCGCGACCTCTGCCTCTGACCGGTCGATCAGTACACTCGTGAGTCCAGCCTTCGTCGCGCCTTCCACATCTTCTTTCAAACTGTCCCCGACATGTACCGCATCTCCGGGATCGACGGCATGCTTCTCCAGGGCAAGGTTGAATATTTTCGGAGCAGGTTTCGCCGCCTGAGACAAACTGGAAATCGTGATCGTGTCGAAAAACTGTTCAATACCCAGCCCCCGCAACACCGGAAAGAGTCGCGAGTCGAAGTTTGAGATAATCCCCAATTCCAATCCTTGTGCCTTGAGCTGACGCAGCACCACTTCGGTCTCGGGGTAAAGCTTCCAGGTTTTCGGATCTCCGAATACTTGAAAGACTTCCTCGAAGAATTCGTCAAACCCTTCGAACATTCCCACTCGATAAAACACATTATGGACGATATCAAACCACCAGAGCCGCTCACTTTGCTTCAAGGCAGCCGGCTCCGTCGGGGCAAAGACCGGCGGCGAAGCATCCTTGAAGGCCCGGCTGAAGGCCTGCGTGATGGACGCCAGCGAGGTCGGGGTCTGCCGAAACCCGTGGCGCACGGCATACTGCAAATAGATCTCGGCGACCGATCCATTGATGTGAAACAATGTCTGTGCTGCATCAAAAAAAATGACTTGGTACGAGGCCATCACAACCATCTCCCCTCAATGCCATCACACATCAGAAAGCGTGCGGGATTGTAAGGCGCTGATAACGCAGAGTCAAAACCGAGCACTATCCTGCGTTTTCTTGACAAAGAATACCCCCGCTGCTAGCTTCATAATACTTCAATACAATTGGAGAGTTACGTGTCTTCTTCTATTTTCATCATCGATAGCAGTCCGGCCGTCAGGCGAATGGTTGAGCAAATCTCAACCCCTGAAGGATTTGATGTCGTCGGATTTCAGGACGGTCCTGCCGCCCTCGAAGCGGCCCGCCGCATCAGTCCGGCACTCATCATCGCCGATTACCATCTCGACAACATCACGTTCTCCGGCTTCTGCAAAGAAGTGAACAGACTCGACAACCTAAGCGAAACCTATCTGATCTCGCTGGTCAATCCAGCCGATCGCCCGGACGAAAGTCTCCTTAAAACTCTGGGTGTGAAAGCTTTTTTGAATAAGCCGTTTCAATCAGAAGATTTGCTCGATGTCATCAAGAGCCTACAGCAACAAACACAACCACAGCAGAATGGCAATCGCCTTAAGCGTCGAGTCTGGCCCCCCGACTCCACATCGACCGACACAGATGATGATGACGCGGTGATGGACCAGTTGGACGTCGCCGATGAGCAGGAGGATCTCACCATGGCCCATCCGCCGGAATCCACGACCACCACGAAAGCCGCGCCGGTCGCCGCCGGCCCTGAAGAAGCGATGAAAGGCCTCTTCGGACAGCTGTTGGAATCAATGACTGAGCGGACGGAAAAGCGGCTTGCCGATGTGCTCCCGCAAGCCATCGAGAAGGAACTCACGACCCGTATTCACTCGGCCGTGAAAAATGAACTGAACGGACAGCTGGGGGAAATTCTCTCACAAGAGCAGCTGGCAACGATTGTCCACCCGCTGTTGGTGCAAGAACTCCCCTCATTCATCAAGCAAGAAATGGCTGCCAGCGAAGGCCTGATCCGTCAGGCCGTATCCGATATCGCCATTCCCGTGATCAAGGACGTGCTGGACCAATCAGTCCGCGAACTGGCTGAAGCCAGCGTGCGCAAACAACTCCCCGAGGTGGTACGGGAACACCTGGGATCGATTGATCTGCTGGTCAAAGAAGAAATCAGGCAGGCGACTCTCAAACATGCCCCGCTTATCGCCGACGATATTGTCCGGGCAACCGCGGAGCAGACTGTCGAACAGGCGGTGCAACGAATCGTTCCTGAACTCGCGGAACAACACATTAAGGCCGAACTCACCCGCCTCACGGAAACGGAGTAGGCTTCACGCCTACTCCGCCCTAGCTCTTCTTTCCGGCTCGCTTCCCCTTCTGCCGTGCCCTCACCAGCGCTTTCACGCGCGTGACATTCTTGCGGTGTTTCTTGCGGGTCTTCCGGTCTTTCTCGCGTCCTCGCGGCATGATGACTCCCTTACATGCTGAAAATGAATCGTTGGCTGCGGGCGATTGTATAACACAAGCCAGGCGCAGCCACAAGCCAAGCGGCCGCCCGTTCCCCGTCATCGGCAGACATGCTAAGATGCATGCTCATTTTTTGACGAAGGGCGGGCCATGGCCTCACAACTCGACAAGACCTACGAACCTAAAGCCGTCGAAGACCGCTGGTATCAGGAATGGATCCGCCGCGGCTACTTTCAGGCCTCGCCGCAGAACCCCGGCGTCCCCTATTGCATTGTCATTCCTCCGCCAAACGTGACCGGTTCACTGCACGTCGGCCATGCGCTGAACAATTCGCTTCAAGATATCCTGATTCGCTGGCGCCGCATGCAAGGCCGCAATGTGCTCTGGATGCCGGGTACCGACCATGCCGGCATTGCGACGCAAAATGTCGTCGAGAAGCAGCTCATGCAAGAGGGCACCTCACGGGAAGCGCTGGGGCGCGAGGCCTTTCTAGAGCGGGTCCGGCAATGGAAAGCGACCTCCGGCGGCACCATCATTCAACAGTTGAAACGCCTCGGCGCCTCCTGCGACTGGAGTCGGGAGCGCTTCACCATGGACGAAGGGCTTTCGAAAGCCGTTCTGGAAGTCTTCGTCCGGCTCTACGAAGACAAGCTGATCTATCGAGGCGAACGGCTGATCAACTGGTGCCCCCGCTGCCAGACCGCGCTCTCCGACATTGAAGTGGAGCACGAAGACATCAAGGGCAAGCTGTACTCCATCGAGTATGCGTTGGCTGAAAATCCTGACGTGCGGCTTACCGTTGCCACCACGCGACCGGAAACACTCCTCGGCGATACCGCCGTGGCCGTCCATCCAGAAGACGAACGCTTTCGCCACTTGATCGGCAAACAACTCCTTCTACCGCTTACCACACGCACGATCCCGATCATCGGCGATGCAATCCTCGTCGATCGCGAGTTTGGAACCGGCGCGGTCAAGATTACCCCGGCGCATGATTTCAACGACTACGAAGCCGGCGAGCGCCACAAACTGCCACGACTCGCCATTCTGGATCATCAAGCGCTGCTCGATCCCGCCGGCATGCAGAAAGCCGGAGTCGAACCTGCCGTGATCGAAATGCTGCAAGGGCTTCCCGTCACCAAAGCCCGGCCAAAAGTGGAAGCGCTCCTTCGAGAGCGGGGCATCCTCGCCAAAGTCGATGACCACAAAATGGCCGTGGGCAAATGTTATCGCTGCAAGACCGTCGTCGAGCCCTACTTGTCACCCCAGTGGTTCATCGACATCAAGCCACTGGCTGAACCTGCCATCAAAGCCGTGGAAGACGGGCGCATCCGCATCATCCCCGAAGGCTGGACCAACAATTATCTCGGCTGGATGCGGGACATTAAAGACTGGTGTATCTCCCGACAGATCTGGTGGGGCCATCAGATTCCCGCCTGGTACTGCCTGGCATGCAACGCTAACTGCATCGTCACGACAACGCATACCTCACCTTCCGGGAGCCCCGTCACGAGAACCACCATTCTCCAGGGCGCACGACCGATCGTCGCGAAATCTGCACCGACCATCTGTCCGACGTGCAAGGGACAGGAGTTTCTGCGCGACCCTGATGTCCTCGATACGTGGTTCTCTTCAGGAATTTGGCCGTTCTCTACGCTCGGGTGGCCGGAGCAGACGCCGGATCTCAAAGCCTACTATCCGACCGCCACACTCGTGACCGGTCTGGACATTCTGTTCTTCTGGGTCGCGCGCATGATCATGTTCGGACTGAAATTCATGGACGATGTCCCCTTCCGCGACGTCTACATCCATGCCCTCGTCCGCGACGCCGAAGGACAGAAGATGAGCAAGTCGAAAGGCAACGTGATCGATCCGCTCCACGTCATGGAACAGTTCGGGACCGACGCCTTACGCTTCACTCTTGCATCCATGGCCTCTCCCGGTCGCGACATCAAACTGGCGGAAGAGCGGATCGAAGGCTATCGCAACTTTGCCAATAAGATCTGGAACGCCGCCCGTTTCGCCCACATGTATCTCGACGGAGCGAAAGAAGCGCGGCCGCCCAAAGACCGCTCCTTCCCCGACCGGTGGATCCTCAGTCGCTTGAATGACACCATCCGAGTCGTTGATCTGGAGCTGGAGGCTTATCGATTCGATCGAGCGGCCAGTGCGCTCTACCAATTCTTCTGGCATGAGTACTGTGACTGGTATCTCGAACTAATCAAACCGGTCCTCCAGGACCCCGCACACCCTGAAGGTCCTTCTACTCGTCACACATTGTCGGAAACGCTGGAGATCTGGCTGCGGCTTTTGCACCCCTTCATGCCGTTCCTCTCGGAGGAAATCTGGCAGACGCTGCCACACCAGGGCGAGACGATTGTTCTACAGGCCTACCCGACCGCACGGGATGAATGGCACGATGGAGCGGCCGACGACGCCTTCCGTCTCCTCGAACGCAGCATCGGCCTCCTGAGAACCGCGCGTGTCTTGCTCAACTATCCGCCCGGCAAACCGATCAACTTCTTTCTCACGCACGACGACCAGAAGACCGCCGCTACCCTGCAGGCGCTGAAGGCCGACCTCGCCCATCTCGGGAAAGGCTCGTTGACGCTGACGCCGATCGCCGAATGGCCCACGACCCAGATTCTCCGACTCGTGACTGAAGGGTTGACCGTGGGGATCACGGTCGAGGGTGATGTCGATCTCAAAAAAGCGCTCGATCGGCTCCTCAAGCAAATTGCCGAGGCCGAGAAGGAAGCACAGCGGATCGACGGCAAGCTGAAGAGCGCAGACTTTGTGTCCAAAGCCCCACCCGAGGTCATCACAGAACATCAGGAGCGGGTGCGCAGTCTCACCCGTGACCGAGCCATGCTGGTGAGCAGCGAGCAGCAACTCCGTGCCATGCTGGGAGCCTGATCGATGATCCAACTGCCCGCCGCAGATATCCGCCGCGCCGTGCGCGCCGGACTCGAAGAAGACCTCGGCGAAGGCGACCTGACCACGACGGCCCTCTTCTCCAAATCGGTGCCGGCCCAGGCTTCGATTATTGCCCAGCAGCCGATGGTGGTCGCCGGACTCGCGGCGGCCGTGCAGACCTTTCTCATGGTCGATCCCTCGCTCCGGCTCACAACCCATACCCATGACGGCGACCGCATCCCCACCGGCGCGGCGCTCCTCGACATTGAGGGCGACGGTCGCTCCATCCTCCAGGCCGAACGGGTCGCGCTGAATTTCCTCCAACATCTCTCAGGGATCGCGACGCTGACTGATAAGTTCTGCCAGGCCGTACGCCATACACCCGCACGGATTCTCGACACAAGGAAAACCCTGCCCGGCTGGAGGTCGTTACAGAAATGGGCAGTCGCGTTAGGCGGCGGCACCAACCACCGCTTCTCACTCGGCGATGGTCTGCTGATTAAAGACAACCATCTCGCATTGCTCCAGAAAGGCAAGCAATCAGTCCGTACCGCTTGCCGACTGGCCCATCAGGACACCTCCCGTGCCGTGCCGCTGATCGTCGAGGTGGAATCATTGGCAGAGGTTCGCCAGGCACTCGCGGGAAAAGCCGACATCATTCTGCTCGACAATATGACTCCGGCGATGGTTAAGCAGGCGGTTGTGCTGATCCGGCGCCGAGCCATCGTGGAAGTGTCCGGCGGCATTACGCTTAAGAACGTGCGGGCCATGGCGCGGGCCGGCGCCGATCGCATTTCAATCGGGGCGCTCACCCATTCGGCCCCGACAGCCAACATGAGCCTGGAACTGACTCCTGTCCGCCGTCCGCGGCGGCCGCGCACATAAGCCGTGTCATCCTCTTCACCTCTTACTCTCGACGACATTCGCAGTACGCTTGCGTCGAAACGCTTAGGGCGGCACCTGCACCTCCACCACAGCCTCGCCTCGACCAATTCAGAAGCGATGATGCTGGCCCAGAATGGCGCGGAGGACGGGACCGTTGTCGTCGCAGAAAGCCAATCAGCCGGACGAGGCCGTCATGCACGAACATGGTTCTCACCGCCCGGCTTAAATCTCTATTGCTCGATCATCGTCCGCGGCCTTGGGCGAGGTCTCTCCCTGGCTGACTGGCTCTCATGGGTTCCTTTGACGACAGCGCTGGCAGTGGCAGAAGCCGTCCAAGAAACGGCCGCGACATCGCTCGCGCTGAAATGGCCGAATGATCTCTTGCTGGATGAACGAAAAGCCGGCGGCATTCTCTGTGAAAGCTCACTCGCGATCCCGGATAGCCCGATCGTCGTCATCGGAATCGGTCTGAACGTGAATGTCCCCCGGGAATCGTTCCCCGACGAATTGCGGCCGATCGCCACCTCGCTCTTTGAGTCCTCACACCGGCTGGTTGATCGTAACCGGCTCCTTGCCCGGCTCCTCCTGGAATTGGAACAGAGCCTCGATGAGTTGCGCGACCATGGATCATCCAGGCTGCTGCAGGCCTATCAGCGCCGCTGCACGACCCTCGGCCGCCAAGTTCGCGTCGTACTTGGCACCAATGAAGAACTCCTCGGAACCGCCGTCGCCATTACCGCCGACGGCACCCTTCAAGTCAGGCCTTCCACAGAGAATTCCGGCACAGGCAAGGCTCCGCTTATCGACATTCGGGCAGGCGACGTGATTCATGTCAGGAACTAGCGAAATCCCCCGTGCACGAAGTAAAATAGGACCTATGCTACTGGTCATCGATATCGGCAATACCAACGTCGTGTGGGGGATCTTCGAAGGATCCACACTGATTGCGCATTGGCGTTTGGCGACGGATCCCAAGACGACGGCTGATGAATACGGCGTACTCTGCTTGAACCTCCTGGCCAGAAGCGGCCGCACGCCGCAGCAGGTCACGGACGCCATCATCTCCAGCGTCGTGCCGGCTCTCACTGGTACCTTCGACACCATGGTCGAAACCTACTTTCACCGCACTCCCTTAGTCGTGTCATCGGATATGGATGTCGGCCTCATGCTCAAATATGCCAACCCCAAGGAAATCGGCAGCGACCGGATCGTGAATGCCGCCGCGGCCTATCATAAGTACAAGACCGATCTCATCATCGTGGATTTCGGCACGGCGACGACCTTCTGCGCTGTCACGGCAACCGGAGACTATCTTGGCGGGGTGATTGCGCCGGGAATCGGCATTTCGGCCGAAGCGCTCTTCGCTCGTGCCGCCAAGCTCAGCAAAGTTGAACTCGCCCGGCCGAAAACCGTCATCGGCACCGATACCGCGAGCAGCATTCAGGCCGGCCTGTTGTTCGGCTATGCCGGTCTCGTCGATGCGCTCGTCCGGCGCATGGAGCAGGAACTCGGACGCACCTGCCTGGTCATCGCGACGGGAGGCCTGGCTTCGGTCATTGCCCCCGAAACGACCTCCATTAAACGCATCGAGCCGTTACTAACCCTTGATGGGTTGGAACTTCTCTACCGGCGCGCTCGCGGGACCTCATCGGCTACCTGGACCTAGCGTTTCCGTTATCCCCATCATTATTCTCAGAAATTTCTTTCCTCCCCTGTTGACTTCCACTTCCTTATGGATATCTGCACCACTGTAGAGGAAACATAATGAGCAACGATCAAGACAACGCCAATACAATTGACAACTTAGATGACGGGAACGTCACTGACCCAAGCCTCGATGGAGGGATGCAGGCCGTCCTTGCCGCCAAGGAAGACGAGTGCAAAGCCCTCAACGAGAAGTACCTGCGGCTGGCGGCAGAATTCGAAAACTATAAACGCCTGGCCCAGCGGGATCAGCGTGAGCAGATCAAGTTCGGAAACGAACAGCTGTTGCGGGAGCTCCTCCCCGTCGTCGATAACATGGAACGAGCCATTAAGGCGGCGCACGACAAGGGTAGCAGTGCGGCATTGGTCCAGGGTGTGGACCTGACCTTGAAACAATTGACCGGCGCCCTTGGAAAATTCGGCGTGCAGGCCGTGGAGAGCGTGGGCAAGCCGTTTGATCCTGGAGCCCATCAGGCCGTCTCTCAGGTGCCATCGGATCAAGTGCCCAGCGATCATGTCCTCGACGAGTTTCAAAAAGGCTATCGCCTGCACGACCGGATCCTCCGCGCCGCGATGGTCAGTGTGTCCTCAGGTCCGGCGCAAGCCGGTGGCAAGTCTTCGGAAATAAACTAAGACATCGGTTATTTTTAGTCGCTGATATCGGAAGGAGTTCACTCATGGGTAAAGTCATCGGCATCGACCTCGGTACCACCAACTCATGCGTCGCGATTATGAGCGGCGGCGACCCCGTCGTCATCGCCAACGCGGAAGGCGCCCGTACCACCCCGTCTATCGTCGGCATCACCGAGAAGGGCGAGCGGCTGGTCGGACAGATCGCCAAGCGTCAGGCCATCACCAACCCGGAAAATACGATTTTCTCCGTCAAGCGCCTCATGGGCCGCAAGTTCAAGAGCCGTGAAGTGCAGGAAGCCATGAAGCGGCTCCCCTACAAAGTCGTGGAAGCCGATAACGGCGATGCGCATGTCATCATCCGCGGCAAATCCTACAGCCCGCCGGAAGTCTCCGCCATGATTCTGCAGAAGATGCGGCAGACGGCGGAAGACTATCTTGGAGAAAAGGTCACGGAAGCGGTCGTCACCGTCCCGGCCTATTTCGACGATAGCCAGCGCCAGGCAACGAAAGATGCCGGCCAGATCGCCGGACTGAACGTGCTGCGTATCATCAATGAACCGACGGCGGCCTCACTGGCCTACGGCCTCGACAAAAAGAAAGACGAGCGGATCGTGGTCTACGATCTCGGCGGCGGAACCTTCGACGTCTCCGTCCTCGAAATCGGCGAAGGCGTGTTCGAAGTAAAGTCCACCAACGGCGATACCTATCTCGGCGGCGACGACTTCGACCAGCGCGTCATGGATTGGCTCGTCGACGAATTCAAGAAAGACCAGGGCATCGACCTCAAGAAGGACCGGATGGCCTTGCAGCGGCTGAAAGAAGCCGCCGAGCGCGCCAAGATCGAGCTGTCGTCTTCACCGGAGACGGAAATCAATCTGCCGTTCATCACGGCCGATGCCAGCGGTCCCAAGCACATGGTCATCAAGTTGACCCGGGCAAAACTGGAGCAACTGGTCGATGACCTGATCCAGCGCACCATCGAACCCTGCCGCAAGGCATTGGCCGATGCCGGGGTCTCCGCCAAGGATATCCAGGAAGTCGTGCTGGTCGGCGGCATGACCCGTATGCCGAAAGTCATTCAAGTCGTGAAGGAGTTCTTCGGAAAAGAACCCCATCGCGGCGTGAACCCGGATGAAGTCGTCGCCATCGGAGCCGGCGTGCAGGGCGGCGTGCTCAAAGGTGAAGTGAAGGATGTGCTGTTGCTCGACGTCACCCCACTCTCCCTGGGTATTGAAACCCTGGGCGGCGTGTTTACGAAGCTCATCGAGCGCAACACCACCGTCCCGACGAAGAAAAGCCAGGTCTTCTCGACCGCGGCCGATAACCAGACCGCCGTCACCATTCGTGTCTTCCAAGGCGAACGGGAAATGGCGAACGACAATAAACTGCTCGGCCAGTTCGACCTCGTCGGAATTCCTTCGGCTCCTCGCGGGATGCCGCAGGTCGAAGTGACCTTCGACATCGATGCCAACGGCATCGTCCACGTGTCGGCGAAGGATCTGGCGACGCAGAAAGAGCAGTCGATCAAGATCACCGCGTCCAGCGGTCTCAGCAAGGAAGAAGTCGAAAAACTCGTTAAGGATGCGGCCTCGCATACCGAAGACGACAAGAAGCGGCGCAAGCTGGCTGAAGCCAAGAACCAGGCCGATAACCTGATCTATCAGACCGAAAAGAATCTGACGGAGTACGGCGACAAGGTCGATGCGGAAGAAAAGACCAAGATCCAGGATGCGGTGGCCGCGTTGAAGACGGCGCTCGAAGGGACCGAACCGGACGCCATCGAATCAGCCACCCAGACGCTCATGACCGCGTCGCACAAGCTGGCGGAAGAGATGTACAAGAAAGCTGCAGCGACCGCCGCACCGGGATCGGGCGCGGACGCATCGGCCTCGGCCGAAACCAAGACCGATGAAAAAGTCGTGGATGCAGAATTCGAAGAAGTAGACAAAGAGAAGAAGTAGTTTACAATAACCTCAGAAGTGACCGAGTTTCCTTGTAAGAGGGAACTCGGTCTTTCTCTGCTGTTCACCTGATGATGGCTCCTGTGTCAAAACGAGATTATTACGACATTCTTGGCGTTGAGAAAACCTCTTCCGACGAAGAGCTGAAGAAGGCCTATCGCAAGATGGCCCGCCAGCACCACCCCGACTTGCACCCCGGCGACAGCCAGAAGAAGGACGCCGAAGCCAAATTTAAAGAAATCAACGAAGCCTATGAAACGCTGAGCGATCAGGAACGACGCAAACGCTACGACATGTTCGGACATGCCGGCGCGCAGCAAGGACAAGGCTTCGACGGATTCAACGCCGGCGGCGGATTTGGCGACGTCTTCAACGATATTTTCGAGGATTTTTTCGGCGGGCAGCGCGGCGGCGGTCGCCCCGAACGCGGGAACGACCTGCAATACAACCTCGAACTCAGCTTCGAAGAAGCCGTCTACGGCAAAGAAGCCAAGCTCAAGATTCCTCGCTGGGAAACCTGCGGCGATTGCAAAGGAACCGGCGCGAAGTCGGCGGCCTCGATCAAGACCTGCCCCAGCTGCAAAGGGGCCGGCCAGCTCAGATTCCAGCAGGGATTCTTCAGCGTCAGCCGCCCCTGCGGCCAGTGCGAAGGAGCCGGACAAATTATCACGGAGCCCTGCGGCACCTGCCAAGGCCGCCAGCGGGTCTATCGCGAGCGCACAATCGCCGTTCACATTCCCGCCGGCATTGAAACCGGCATGCGTTTACGCCTGACCAATGAGGGCGAGCACGGCGCGAACAATGGTCCTCCCGGGGATCTCTATGTCGCCGTCACCGTCAAACCCCATCCGGTCTTCCAGCGCAAAGGCGTCGACATTCTCTGTGATGTGCCGATCAACTTCATCACGGCCACGCTCGGCGGCAAGATCGAAGTCCCGACACTGAAGGGCAATACCATCATCAAGATTCCCGCCGGCACGCAATACGACAAAGTGATGCGTCTGAAGGGACTCGGAGTCCCCAGCCTCAAGGGTGGACAAACCGGGGACCAGCTCTACGCGATCAAAGTCCAAATCCCCACGAAGCTCACGGCTCGACAGAAAGAACTGCTGACCGAGTTTGCCAAAGAGGGCGGCATGGTCATGGAAGCCGACGGCGACGGCTTCTTCGATAAGATGAAGACCTTCTTCGAATAGCGCCGACGCACACGGTTCGTTCGACCGACTGAGTCCTTCATGCCTGTGTTTTTTCTGCCTCCCGACGCCATTACCTCTCCCTCTATTACCGTGCCTCCGGCGCTCCAGACGCATCTGCGCGACAGCCTTCGGCTGGAACTCGGCGAACAGATCTGGGTCTGCGACGGACAGGGCACCCGCTACCTGATGGAACTCACGCGCGTCACCAAACAGGAGCTGACCGGGCGCATTCTCAGCACCAGCCAGGAACCGGTACGCACCGCTCCCCGCCTGCGCCTTGCCCAAGCATTGCTCAAAGGGGAAAAGATGGATTGGGTGATTCAGAAAGCCACGGAGCTGGGCGTGAGCGAAATCATTCCCCTCCAGAGCCGGCACACCATCGTGCAGCTCAGGCCGGAGCGTCTCGACGCGCAGCTCGCCCGCTGGCAACGCATTGCACTGGAAGCAGCCCAGCAATCGGAACAGTGGCACATGCCGATCATCGCCCAACCTCAGACGCTAGCTGCATGTCTGAGCAACCTCCCTGCACCGGCACTCTCACTCATCCTGACCGAACGGCGGGATGGACAGAGCTTACACAGCATCCGCCTTCCGGAAAACAGCAACGAATCGGTCATGATGCTCATCGGACCTGAAGGAGGATGGGCGACAGAAGAAGTGGCGCAAGCCGAACAAGCCGGCTGCGCGCGGATCACCCTCGGCCCGCACATTTTGCGCGCCGAGACCGCAGCCATTGTCACCGCGGGGATTCTGCAAAGCCGTGCAGGCGCACTCGGCTAGCGTTCGCTGACCTCTCCCAGCCATTTTACGGGGGCGATGGAGCGGGAGTTGCCTTCACACCAACATCGAGCAGGATAATCTTATCGATACTGCCGATGATCCGGCCGAGATTCCCCTCCCCCACACCATCTCCGTTAAGGGCATCCGCCGGCCATGCAGCAGGATCCCCCACGCCAGTTGGCGGCGGCCACACCAATTTGAAATCGAGTGGACTTCGCGTAGCCTTCGTCACATCAACGATGCGGACTTCGCGCACCACCAGCCCTGCCGCCTCCATCCAATACGGCAATAGCGTGCGTGTGAATGGAATCGTAAGATCCGAAGCTGTACCGGCACGCGCCCATTCTGTGGGAAAATCAGAGCGGCAACTAAGCGCCACCGGGAACCGCAATGAAGTGAGGCCCGCTGTAGAGGGCAATACCAGCTGTGAGTCAATTGCCGCTGTGGCGGCGCTTCGCAGATCATCGCCTCCATCGCGCGCGGTATAGCGAATGCTCAGCACGACATCCGAGATCGTGGCATAGTCGAACTGCGGATATTTCCCCGGCAACTCCACTCGCCACGTGCTGATGACGCCGTTGCCTTCGAACGGGAGAAACCGCTCGTCGCGCAATTGGGTCTCGAACAGGCCGCTGTCGCCGACTCCGGTGCTCGTCACGATGGCTTCCGACGCACCATAATAGTCGGTAAACCGGTCATCGTCGGCGGCATCGAGGCGAAGATACCCTGTGCTCTCCTTGAGACTACGCTCATGCCGCACCCTGCTCTTCAGCAAGGTGAGCTTGCAACTGACACTCGTATACGGACCGGTAACGCTGGGAATGCTGAGGCTGACCGACTTGATGCGGCGCAGATACTGGCCTGGCGTATCGAGATCGAACAACCATTCGGGAATATCGAATTCGCAACTGCACCGGCCCTCGCCATCGCGAATCCGCAGATTCGCCAGCGCCTGCGGATCGAGCCGGCGCAATGAAATATGTCTGGTCAATTCATATTCGCGGCGGTTCTGGTCAAGATAGGCGATTTCCAGCCGCTTGAGATCCTGATGCAGACGCTCGCCGGCCAGCAACCCGCCGCGCAGAGAATCCCAATAGTCGTTGCGCACAATATTCAACGGCTTGACGCCCAACTCACGAGAAGCTGCGCGCTCGGCTTTCCGGGCCATCTCAAGCGCCATGCGGTACGTGTTGAAGTATAACCGCGACAGCTCCGTCTTCATCCACTCATAGAGTTGAACGTTCGAGAACTTACTGCGCATCACCTCATCGACAGCCTTGGCCTGCTCAATCTGCTCGACATGATTAGACAGTTCCTTTTGAGTCATATCGATGCGGATCTGGCTGGCAAGAATCTGCTTGTCGATCTGCTGCATCTCCTTGAGCGTTTGATTGCTCTGGAAAGCCCACTCGTCGCGGCGGCGGATATGCCCAGCCAGCATCCCCTGCTGCTCAGCATGATTGTGCCACGCTTGCGACACCGTCGAGAAGGCTTCACCGGCAGCCGCTAATCCATGCGCCACCGCAGTGGCGACTTTCGCGCCGCCCTCACTAAAGAGTGTGGCGAATGCCGGGGCGGCAGCCATATGGGCAATGCCGCTGGCGGTTTTAGCAACTCCAGCAGCCGTCGACCAACCGCTGGCTTCGATGAAGCCAACGTACTGTTCGTCCTCCTCTTTGAGCAGTCCCAGGCTCGACTTATTACTTGCCAATGCCGAGTCAACGGTACCCAGCATCGACTCTTCCCCTGTACTTTCCTGTTCTTTTGGCAGCGTGACGTCTTTCTTGCCGAGCAATCGCTGATACTGGTTGTACCGTGATTCGAGAGATGTTCTGCTCGCGCGCAAGGCCTCGAGATTACGCTCTGCCTCGGTAATTTGCAGCGTACGCACATCGCTCACCAGCTTCAGCAAATTGATTTCATTGGAAGAACGCAACTGAGCCAAATATTCCGCATCGCGTTTTTCGATAGCCGACAACATCGCCGCACCCAATGACTTACACTCGTTCGCGAGCTCCGCCGCGCGGGCGGACAGGATGCCGTAACGGTAATGAGGCGGCGGCGCATAGAGCCCCGCGATCACGTCGCCCAAGTCCAGCCCCGCCGCAGTGGCGCGAACCAGCAGCTCCGGATCGATCGGCGCATCCATCAACGGCAATTTGCGCTGGATCCCCTCGATATTGCGGCAGGTGCGTATATTGCTGAGCCGGGCATCGACGATATTCCAATACGACACAATCTTGTCATTGAACGGCATGCAAAAATACAGCATCCCGTCAGGACTCGGCTGGTTGATCGTATCTTTTACCCGCCACGCGGTTGTGAGATTGCGGCGTCCTTGCGCGCCGGCGTCGATCCAGAAATTGGCAAATTCATCCCAGCCGGAAACTTTCTCATCGTAGGTATGCGCCGGGCGATTCGATGGCCCCTGGTGCAGTTGCGGACGGCGGCCAAGGATTCTTTCGGCCAACACATACAACATGGTCGCCTCGTTGATCGACTCACGAGTATCGCGCCGATAGAGACTATCCGCCCAGGCGATCAGATTATCCAAATAGGCGAACAACGTCCGCCACAAGAACGCGATGTGCCGCCGCCGCGCGATCAGGAAGGGGCGGAACGGCGCATCGCGCCAGCGGTCGATCAACTGATGCACAGCACCGACGTCGGCATCGCTTGCATAACCACCTGCCACTTGTGCCAAGGCGGTCAAATCGTCGACGACCTGTTGATTCAAATCCAGCTCTTTGAAGACGCGAAACTTCAAGAACCGCTTGGCATCAGTGCCCGTATCACTGCTGGTGGGGTCGAACACGAAGCGCAACCAGCGCTCCGCATCTTCAAACTTATGTTGCTTCGATAATTGATCGGCAATGAGCAGAGGGGCATGAAAGAACACTTCCCAGTTGTAGCAGGCATAGGGCAGCCGGTGGTCGAAGGTATAGACACCATTCGTTATATCGGTCCAACTTATAGAGTTGCCCATTTCTGGCACCGGCAGATTGTTTGCCCCGAAGTCGCTCCGCTGATTTTGAGCAGCAGGTAAGGTCCGACTCTCAGACCAATCCACACGGCGACTCGTCGCCTCCGGGTAGGAATCAGGATAGACCAGAAAGCCGCCATCGGTTTGACGAAGCCGATAGGCAAGATCAACATAGCCGCCACAACCACTTTCAGAATAATGCCAGGTTACCGGGATAGAAGGTGTGCGCCTCTGCCAACTGGCTGCACCGACCACCCAAAACTGAGACGCTCCCGTCGTTTTGAAAATAGGAGATGCAGTTCTTGAATAGTTGGCGATTTGCAGAGGACTATTTGGATGTGCATTGTCTCTTGTTGATATTTCCCTGAATCCATTCATCCAAGGGCGCGAAACATCCACCGGATTATCTATCGGGACTTGTGGTGTCCATGGCGGTGACTGGGAGGAGACCATATCGTCACGAGTAAGAAAGAATTGGCTTACCATCCTAAGTGTTTTAAAGGCATCAAGATCAAAGCCGATATCGATTGCGTTGTGCATCGTTCCATCGATCACAAAATGCACGGTTTGTGTCGCTTCATATCCTTCGCTAATAGAGCCTAGCTTATAGATAGCCCCTGGTGGAGCATTCAATATCGTTGTGCTGCCAGAGCTACCTCTTAGCCTGAGGCTAAGGGTACAGTTCACTTCAGGCTGACCTCCCAGTTTCCAATCCAGAGGATAGGACACACCTGGATTGAAAGGGATCGTCTCCGTCCCAATTCTGCACGTATACACACCCTCATGAGCGCCACCGGTCAGCGAGATAAACGCGATCGGGTTCGTGCCATCGGGAGCTTTGAGTTTAATCCATGCTTTACAAATGACAGTCCGACGTGAGCTTACCTGTTGAAGTCCATTGTAAAAGGCATTGAAACCTGCATAATTTGAGGTAGGAGAATGCGGCAAGGTTCTTTGCGCGTCGCTCCAGTAAGCCCAGATAAAACGAACGGTAGACTCGTTAATGTAGGCTTGATCTACTGGTCGAGTATCCGCATTTGGAAGGGGAGCATGTTCATACCGCCATTCTGCCACTTGAGGATTCGAAAACAAAATCACCCTATCGTTTGAATCAGACCCTCGCTCCATAAGCGCTAGCAGGACCCCCTGCCATGGCGGAATAGGAGCCTTTGAGTTTTCTCTCCAAGTCGCATAGATCTCCAATTGTTTCTTGATTATTTCTGGAAGTGCGGAGTGATTGTTCCGAATAAGAACATCAAGAAACGCAAACGCTGTATCAGGATTTTGAGCTTCGCCTGGATACGTTACGCGCCGATCCCATTGGGAACGAGTCGGGTCTTCAACCGATGGCGCTCCGATTTCTGTACTCGTATCAATATCGTTGGTCAGTGCGTACACAAGTATGGCTACCTTACGGCCATCAAAAGCCGTCTCACTACGAAACGCAAATCCCCTTCGTTCATCCGAGAAAGCCGCAGCGTGACCAGTCCACGAGTCACGTGAAACGCTGGATTTTTGCCAGTTTTTCCCATCATATCGTGACCAAGCAAGCTTGATCTCCCATCCGTCTTTCGTAGCTCCTTCTGGACCGACTTTTATGGCTCGAATTATCGGCCAGGCGATATACAGCTGCCCGCCCAAAAGAAATGGCAGTACATGGTCACCCTGTATATCAAGTTCAATGCGCTGCCATGGCGACCACTCCATGTCAGGGCCTCCAAAATCAACGCATTGGCGCCAGAAATAGGCATAAGGCGGATTGAGAGTTCTGCCAACGACATAGAGCGTACGGCGAAGAGGATATTTCCTCTCATTCAAAAGGATATTGCCCTGATCATCGTGCGATATAGCCTCGTACATGCCAAGCACCTCGATCTGCCCCATCTGCGCCACGTCATCGAGAAACTTGCCGAAGGCCTGATTGGCCAGGTCTTGCGTCAGCTCACCCTGCCCCAGCGCCGACTCGAGTTGCTTGAAGCTCGACGATGTGTCGTCGCGCAGTTCTGGAAACAGCCAGTTTTCCGGAAACAGAAAGACTTTGCGATTGGCTTCCCAGACGCGGTAGTTGCGCATCCACGTCCAGCGCTGCCTGAGTTCCGGTTCGGCCGTGGTCGCAGGTTCGACACCGAACAGAATGCGCTGCGCGAACAACTGCACGGCGGTGACGGCTTCCAAGATGCGCGTCGTCTCAAAGCACGGCTCCATCTGATGGTCGATCAGGAAATGCTCGTACAGCGCCTTCGCATCGCTCCATTGATCCGAATTATTGCGGCCGACGATGTGCGCAACGAGATAGCCTACCAGCGCGTCGCGCCGCTGCCGGCGCAACGAGTTGCCGATCGCCTGCAATGCCGTCTGTACATTGCCGCCCGCCAGCTTCGCTTCAAGCAGCGCTTTCGCCGTGCCGGCGGCAGCCGTATTGCCGGCAAGATCGGTGAGCTGTGCCATCTGCTCGGCCTTCGCGCCCAAGTGTTTCGCGAGCAGCAGCCATTCAAAGATACGCCGCAACGTTCCCGGATTGCGCACCTCATCGAGTGCGGGAAGTGCGTCCAGCGGCAATGAAAGGGCCTGCGCCATGAGAGGCAAGACAAGCTCTTCTGCGATATTCATACGCGCGGTCAGCGGCCGCACGGTATCCCGAGAAACCTGAGCGCCTGAAGCGCTTAACCGATGTAATACATCACCGAGGGTCTGCCGCGAGAGCCGATCTGGATGTTGCAGCCACAGCAGATCGAGCCAGGCCTGCCACTGAGGGTTTTGCCAGGCCGTGCTATTCGCCGGAGTCGAAGCGAGCAGGTCGCGCCAATTAATCCCCGCGTTCGATCCCACGACGACAAGCTCTGCCATCTGCATTAGCTCGGTATCGGCGGTGACTGCGGCGCTGAGAGCGATCAGTCGATGCAGGCGATCCATCCATGCATGCAGCCTCGGCATCGCTGCAATGGTCGCACTCGGCGGACCCGGTTGAGCCGATGACACATCGGCCCAAAATCTTTCGTTGAGAAACGCCTCCGACGCATAGGAAGACTGTCCTTGTGCGGGGTCAAGCAGCAAGCGCGCGCCGAGAAGAGGGAGCACCTCGGCTTCCGCCAGTCCGCACTGCTCGGCGAGAACGGCCAGTAATGCTCTTTCCCGCCGTCTGGATGCGACCGCCGTCAGCACGCTGGTGAAGCGGTCATCGGCGTTTGCCGTCGCAACGCTGAACAAGGTCTCCGCTTGCTGCGCAGTCATGATCGGCAACCACGCGCCCAAGGAATGCCCGGTGGCGCCGGACAAGGTTGCCACCAATTCGGCCATGACCGTAGCTTCGGGCGCTTTTCCCGCAGGGCCGGACGCCTCGCGAATACTCTTCAGCACCGCATCGGCCGTCGCACGGTCATAGATCTCGTGCAACGCGTCAGCAGCCTGGGCTTCTAGCCCACTGTCCGGTCTCGCCACAACGACAGCGCGCAGGCGTTGCTGGACGGCCTTGAGCAGGGTTTCAATATCTTCATCGGATTTGATCGAGGACGGCAGCTCTCTGGCCACAGCTTCCCATTCCTCTCTCGTCAGCAGCGCGTGCGCTGCCTGTTCCACCGACAAACCGATTTCGCGCAGACACCTGACAGCGCGACACACACGTTCCAATGCATGCCAGTCAACGTTCTGTGCGGTCGGCCTATACCCTGTGAGTTCTTTCAGAAGAGCGAATTGCAGCAGCGACAGCCCGAACGCCTTGCGCACATACGTTTCTGACACCGGCCGTTCGAGCAACGCATCGAGCGACAGCCCATAGTCGTCGTGTAGACGTTTGACGATCGTCAATGCGACGAGGAGATCACCTCTCTGCGGATCGGTCGTGGTCTCACGTTCGACTCCATTGCACGCAACGATGGCCCGCCCAAGCGTGTCGATGGACCATCCTGGCAGTTGTGCCCGCAACCGTGTAAAGCGATGCAAGCGATCCAGAATACCTTCCAGCACAGGGCCTTCAGCCGGCAGGCGCATTGCACTGGTTTTGCATTGCTCGCGTCCGTTCAACGCAATGCCGCTGACATAGCCGGACACGAACTCCGTCCGAAGCGCCTGCTCCAGCTCTTCCAACGACAGCCCTATACGGTCTATCAAAAAAGACGCCCGAGTCAGCACAGCTTCTACCGTCTGATTGGTCAGCCGCTCTCCTGAAGCGGGATCGACGATTCCAATGTCATTGTCTATAGTGAATCCATAGGCTGCCCATAGCCTGGCACCCACGCGTTGTTGCGTGAGCAATGCCCATTGCGAATTCGCATTCGAATTGCCGGTCTGATCTATCGGCGCATGGAGCGCTTCCGAGGCCAGATGCGCCGGCACCGCGTTCCGCTGCAACGCCAATACTTTCTCACGCGATACGCCAAGCTTGGTCAGATAGGCATCGACCTCTGCGTACCCCCGGTCAAACGGCAGATGCCAGGGATAAATCGCTTGGCGCAGCTTCTGGTAGGCAATGAGCTGGATGCTCTCCGTCGTCGAGCCCGCAGGGGCTTCTAGTGCCGCCGCTTTCTCTAAGATCTCCAGCACGATGTCGATATGCTGAATGGTCTGTTCTGCATTTTCACAACTGAGTTTCAAGTTGAAGATATCGGGACGCCTAGCCCTGAGTACATCCAACGCGTTGCCGCTTGTGCTCGTGGACTTTGCCAACAGATTGAGCAAATCCACCAAATACGCCGGTTGCCCGAGCATGGATTCGCAAGGCCGGCACACACACTCGTCCAGATCGCCGAATAGTGCAGCCAGCGTCGGCGCGTTTTCCCGAACCGGTTCCGGGAGCGGAATCCCATACTCTTCCAAATCCTTGCTCCAGTAGTGCGCCGGCGGCCGTCGATTAATGCCGATCTCAATCGCGGCACCGTTGCCGCCTTGCACCAGCCCATCGGCATAGCGATAGAACCCGTCGAGCACCTCAGCCACCCCTTCTTCGAGCAGTCTATTCTGGAACTGCTTGCGCAAGTGCTCACGCCCATAGCGCAAGGCCGCGCCGGGAGAGTCAATGCCGCCCTTCATACAATCTGCGGCCAGCTCCATGCTGACCCCGGTGCGCACAAAGCGGCCCGTGTTTCGCAGCACCGCATGCGTTGCGGATTCCTCAGCCTGTACCGGCGCCTTACCGAGCAACAATTTCTCAACCATCGCGGGCTGCTTTTTGATCAAGGCCGCCACATCGCTGCCTGGCAGGTTCGGCAAATCGAACAACCCGGCATGAACCTTCGACTCCAGCGCCGTCAGCGGATGCTGATATTCCACCTGCGCCTGCGCCTGCAACGCCAGCCCTGCGCTAACGCCCGCCTCTTTCGCCATCCCGATCCACTCAACCGCTCGCACGCTCGCCAGCGGCGCAATCGAGTCCGACGCACCCTCCAAACGCGCATTCAAGACGCGAGACAGTCCTGCGTGACCAGACGTCAGCTGATGCACCCGCACCGCGCGCACAAACATTTTAATCTGGGCTTCGGCATCCGGATGCCGCTGTGCGAGGGCGAGCAGTGCATCCACGTCGTTCAATCCTTTTTCCTGAACGACAGACAGCGCATCCAACGCAACAGTTTTTGGCAGAGGGATCGCGAGGTTGGCCAGCACCTTCGCAAAATCACTGTGGCTGTTTTGCACAGGATCAAGCTGTTGCACACGCTGGAGCAATCCCAGTGCATCGAGACAACCGTCTGCATGCTTTTCATTGAGCGGCGGAATCTGATGAGCAGACACTGCGGCCTTCAGCATCTGAGCCATCTTCTGTGCAGGCTCACGCAACAGCTCGTCTAGCTCGCTCGCGCCTCCCTGCCGGACAAGACCATAAAAGAAGGGCCAGCCATATTTGCGCAGAATGCCTTGCTGGGCCGCGTGCTCGTCAGTCAGCCGCAAGACGGCATCCCGCACCATGCGGCTGGATGCCGCCCATGCCTGAATGGCTGCGCGGTCGAATCCTGTCTCAATTGCGAGAAAGTCGAGATCGCTCGCGGCAATATCCTCGGGTGGAAGGTCCGCCCGCGTCTGGCCAGTCCTCGTTTTGAGCTGCGGCGCGCCTTGTCCTTTGAGGAGCGGCACAACGGCCTCGCCGATTCGCTGCCATTCGGATACGACCCCTACATTAGATAGCGTGAACGAGACAGTTTGGTCGCGGTCTGGCTTCTGAACTTCCTGCTTAGCCAGCGCATCACCCTCAGCGGTTTCACAGACCTCGACAATGAGCCAAGGAGACCGGCGTGACGGCAGATCGCCAAGCTGAAAATCATCAGGACGGTAGTCGATGCGATAGCCGCCGTTCGCAGCGGTTTCGCTGGTACCGAGCAACTGCGGAAATCGCAAATCGCGGTCTAACGCACGCACGATCATATTGGGCAGCGGGCTACCCTTCGCATCTGTCACCAGCCCCCGCACCGTATAGGACTGAGCAGGCACTTGGATGTTCAGCTGGTATGCCGCCGGAGCATTGTTCTTTTTCTTACTGGCAAACAGCGCCTCGCTCAGATCGTTATAGACACGCACGATCACATCGGCGCCGCCACGCTCTTTAGGGCTGCGGCGAAACGAGGCGGCGCTGTAGGAAATCGTATAGGCGCCCGCCGCGTCCGTCGTCGCCTGGCCGAGCCGGTCTTCTCCAGACTCGTCCTTGTCGTAGGCGATGACGGTCAAACCGGTTGCCGGTCTTGCATCCGCATACGTCACAGTCCCCAAGACGACAAACGTCTCGACGGTATCAATTGACGATCTTTTGCCAGGCTTCTTCGTGGCGGCCTTGCTGCGCACAGACGGCTTCTTAGCTGAGGGAGCTTTGGTTTTTGATGAACGCTTCGGCGACTTGGCCATTGCTATCGTCTCCGTGACTTACATGGTTGTGCGGTTGATCGGCTCACACAGACGAGCCAGACAGCGAAACGAGCTATGAATCTCTGTTATCAATTTGGACTTGTTCGACATTATCCTTGTCATTTCGCCAGAAGATCCTAGATATATCCACTCAATTACAATGCCACTTTGACTGCCTCAATGGCTCGCACAACCTAGCTCTCACTATTTCAATTGACCATCAGGCTTTCTAAATATGCTCCACCCTTTCATAGCAGTCTTTATTGACTGCCAATTCTTTTCTCGCTCATCTGGGGTCATTTTCGGCACCGCGTGAAGCAGCCGTGGAGGAGACTTCTGCTCGATCTCACGAGACCGCAATAAGACTTCATGTGCTATCCCCAAACGGAACCATGCAAATCCACCGTTGGAGCTTGATGGCCCTGCCACGCCAGAATCCCATCCGCCACGATATTCACCTTCCTTCTTCCATTGATGCAGCGGTTGAAACATACCGAGTCCAGCTTGGGATACCGACTCTCTCCCCCAATCGCCGAATAGGCCGGGTCCAGATCTGCCCCAAAGGTAGTAGTGCGCGTCACGAAGCAGCACGCTCGTGGATGCATTCGAAAGCTTTGGGACATAGGACACCTGTTGCCGTCGCATGCTTTGGATATAATCACCTGCAACTTCCAGCATATCTTGAGTCGAATGATCGCCATCTCCCAATTTCAACGCCGTTTTCAGTAACACCATATTGACAACCATCTGAACTCTTCGAACATGTTCAGGATCATCTATCCGGTCATCCCATCGAACTCTTATCTCAGAATGTTCCTCCTCAACCCACTTAGGTAAATCATTGGCCTCAAAATCGTCAATGACTGCGGAAAGCACTTGCTGATTCTCAGAAGTCTTAACAGGCTGCTTAGGTAGTTCGGCGTCTATTTTTTGGACCAGCACGCGGTCTTGCTCTGTCGGATCAGGATGGCAGGCCGACAGACACAGCGTGTGATGCTCATTTGGTCTATCCTGCGTTCCCGATATATCGACTCGAATGATCGGCGAACTACTGCAAAATTGAAACACATTCGGACCTCCAGAAATTCCAATGGGGTCGACGCTTCCCCATCTTCCCAGCCATGGCATGTAATATCGTGCTGTGTGATAGCTCAGCCCACTCTCCTCATCCCTCTCCATCCCCGTATAGCGATACCGTTTCGCCGGCGCTTCGCTGTCTCGTGTCATCGCCCGATAGGCGCTCGTGCCGTAGGGGTGATATTCCTCATAGGAAATGATTGCGGCCTCGTGATCCAGCTCCAGACAGGCAGATCCTAGATGATTGCTGTACTGATAACGGTACAGCGGTCCCGTTTTATAGTTGCGGCCATCAGCATGGGTTTTGTTAGTCGCACGCACATCATCCACCAGCAGCACTCGCTGCTCGCCTTCAAAGAGGTGATGGGACTCGATCTCCTCGACCGGCGTCGTGCCGCTCCCGCTATAGCGGCGATAGCGCTCATAGCCGCCGAGATAGATACGTTCCCAGTAGCCGCCGCCGCTTTGCGCCACGATGCGTTTCCGGCTGCGCTGCTTGCCGCTGTCATATTGATAATGCGCCGTGCCGCCGCCGCCGAGAGCAAGACGCGCGATCATGTCGCGGTGATCCCATTGCATCTGTTGGCCTAGCGCGACATTGGCCACGTTCAGCATGTTGCCGTGGGTGTCGTAGCCATAGGTCACCGCTTGGGTTCTGTCGCCGCCGGTCCAGGTCTGCCACAGGCGATTGCTGACAGCCTGATTGGCATCCTCGAACGCATAGGCATAGTCGCGCGTCCAGCCACCGATAGCGCCGGTCACGACATGACGCATCTGTCGGATATTGCTCACGCTGTCGTAATGATAGCGCTGGGTGTAGTTGCGCAAAGCATTGCCGTCTTGCACCGGGAAATCTGCAGCATCGTCTCGATCGAACTGGCCGGGGGCATCGGCGTTCGCCACACTCTCGCGACCGGTGGCAGAAATCAGGCGGTATAGGGCGTCGTATTCGTACCGGCTGCGCGGCTCGACCATGACGTTGGCAAAGAAGACCGGCTTATAGGCTTCATCGTAGATCTCCGTAATGTTGCCGACCGGGTCGTAGGTGTAGTGCAGTTGCTGGACGATGCCGGCGTCCTGCAAATTCGAGTGCCGTTGCGGAAAGCTGCTCGCATCGGCCGGACGCGTGGTTCGAATTTGCTTCAAGCGAAACGTCGTCTCATCGTAGTCGTACTGAGTCAGCGTGCCGTTGCCGAGTTCGAGATATTCTTTCTGGCCTTTGACGTTGTAACGAATCGCTTTGATGGCATTCGTCGTGGCCCCACGCAGGGCAAGAGTTTCACTTTCCAGAATCCCGCGCTCGTTATAGACAGGCTGGTACACCGCTCCCGCGCCGCCAAGCCGGTGCCAATTCTCCTGCCGCGTCATGCGGTTCACAGCATCGTGCTCGGTAAGCTGCACATAGGATTCTGGCTCAAGCGTGCCGGCCGGAGTGCCCTGCCAGTCAATGATGGATGCGGTCGCATCGTTTACCAATGTCCGGCGCGTCTCCTGCACATTGCCCTTGAAATCGCGCCGTACGGTTTCAACCAAGCCGCTGGAATCGTAGCGGCGAATCAATTGGCCGTTAAGATTATTGAGATCATTCGGCGCCGCGTCCTGGTATTCATACCGCTCAATCATGATCGGCGCACTGGCATTGATCGTGAGCCACTGCGCCACCGGCCGGTGGAGCGAATCGTAGTCCGTACGATAGACACGATTCTCCCTGGTCGCTGCGCTGCCATGCGGGGTTTCGTTCAGATCCCAGGCCAGCATGGGTTTGCCGGCGGCGTCCATTAACAGCCAGCGGTCGCCTGCATCCATGCTGTGCTGAAACAGCAAATTGCCGGCGATGTCGTAGCAGGGCACTGCATCAGCAGGCAGCGCGTTGCTTGCATCGTTGTTCGCCTTGGCCGGCGCGATGTACTGCATCACCAGATGGCCGCGCGCGTCTCGGATCCACAGCGGCTTGCCCTCGGCATCGAGCCGAGTGAACGTAAGAAACGCCTCGTCCACGCCACCGGCTCGGTTGTGGGCAATCGCAATGACATCACGCCCCAAACTGTCGAGATGCACCTGCGACGGGGTGTTGGCGTGCTGCGCGGCCAGCCAGGCCGCGCGCTGATCGGGCGTCGCAGTCGATTCCCCGGTAATGGGATTGCGCGGCAACGGTTGGTCGTACGGAAACGGACTGCGATCTCCATACCAACGGCTCTCCAACACCGTGTCGTTCGCGTCGAAGCTCGTCACGTGCCAAGGCGAGAACTCCACGCGGCTGAACGTACCGTCCGGCATCTCGGTGCGCACCACACGCCCGGCGGCATCGTAGTACATGATCGGCGTGACACCATTGGGGCCAGGCATTTCGCAGCCAAAGTGATCGCTAAACGCAGGCTCATATTGCTTGACTGGTTTACCCTTGTTGTTGAGTACCGTCAGTCCGTTGATGATCCAACGCAGAGCGGTTTGGCCGGGAGCGGGTTCAGCCTGCGCCTTCTTCATCAAGACATTGCCGCTACCGTCTGAGCATTCGAGAGCGACTTGCAATGGACTATTGCCGCCGCCCGGTGCAGTCGCATGTATCTCGCGCACGATGCCGCACGCGCCTGCCGGCCTAGTCGCCCATCCGGTCACGTGCCCATTGGCATCACGGCTCTCGCCGAAGTGATACACAAACCGGGCGGTCGCCCGATTGAGCCAGGCCCGCGCCCTCGGCTCATTCAGCGCACCGTCTGTGCAAAACGCTTGCACCTCGGCGGCCGACGGGTTCGCGAGATCGTCATCGAAACCGGCGAGATCGTCGCCTTCCGTCCCGTCCCCGTTGCCCTTTACCGCCGACGCCACCACCATGCCGAGCACATCGAAATAGACTTCCGTGCGATTGCCATTGAGATCGATCATTTCGGCTGGCGCAAGCACACGGTAATCGAATCTGGCAATGCTGACGCTGTTACCCAATGCATCCGAGCTGGAGCGGACGTACAAATCCAGCGGGTCGTAGTCCAGCGTGGTCGTGTTCCCAAAGGAATCGATAAACTTCTCAGGAAGATAGAAATGGTACGCCGCGTCGCTCTTGAATCCGGCGATACCAGAGCGCATCCACCATTGCTCGGTGAGCATCGACGACAGCGCGGTGCCGGAGACATATCCGGAAAGAGTCGGCGTATTCAGACGTGTGACGACATCGGAAGTGAGTTTTGCGCCGAACACGGCGTTGAGCAGCGCTCTCGTCAGCGCAAGTTTGTAGGTCTCGTACGGCAAGCCGAGCCAGGCATAGGCGCCAAATGGTTCTGGGCCGGTCAGATCATCTTTCCAATACAGCGTCCGCGTCCATTCGACCAGGCGCTTGTGCGCCCGGTCATCGGTCGGTCGCTCATGGTACGCCAGCGAGACCACCGGTTTCGGCCCCTGCCCAGGCAGAAGGTCGCTGAGGGCGAAGGCCCTCACATCGTCGAGTGAGAAATAGAGGCCAGCGCTGGGCGAAAATCCACCCGCGCTATCGGCGCCGGTCAATTCATAGGTGAGGACTTCGCACGGAGCCGGCAACCGATGGCGGTGCAGATCCTCCGGCAACTCAGCGGTAAAGTGCGTCTCGGTATAGGCAATGTGCCGCTCGCGTTGGACCCTGCGAATGAGGTCTTGCTGGTCCTGCGTGAGGAGATTGGCGGAATCCCCGAAGGGAACCAGGCGTGGATAGACCACGGCGACGGATTGCTGCGCACGGCCATAGGCATCGAATCGCAGGTTGAGCGTATGCGCAATGCGAGGATCGGGACTCAGTGCCGCCTGGCGCAGATCCAGCTCATAGTGGTAGGTGATCGCCTCACTCTCCGTGACGAGAAAGACCGCGTGGCGGTTGATACCTTGCGGTTGCAGACGTGTGATCGCGCAGTTGTGATAGGCGGTGGTGTAGAGGCGCACGGGCAACTCGACACCTTGGACGAGCTCGTCCACATCCAGCTCAAAGACTTCCTGCCGGAGCACCATCCCCTTGCAGGCGCGGAGGGCTTCGCGCCACTCCTCGGCAGAGAGATCGGCCGGCGTCAGCGTCGGCTCCGGAAGCTGATGTTCGGTGAATCCAGGAATCGCGACATACTCGTGCTTGAGCGCCGAGAGAATCCGCTCTCGATCGACGGCGGCGCCGGTGTGATACCACGTCACGGTCTTAATGGGCGGCTGATAGAGCGTCTGGTCGTCGGTAATATAGGGACTGGCACTATTACCCTCTGCAAATTTTCCGAAGCGCTCGATATCCACCTGCTCCACGCGACCGAATCCACGAAACTCGCGTTCGATTCCATCGAAGTAGCCGTGATGGTAGCTATAGGTGCTGCTGAACGCGGTGCCACGCCACTTGTCGCGCACCGTGACCGTTTCAACGCAATGCACGGGGAAGGGAAGCTTGGTGATCCAGGGTCTCCCGGCCTGTTTATCTTGGAGATAAAATTTGGTGGACGGAGCGTAGACGATGTCGGTTTCGCCACCGAGATTATTGACGGTCTTGATAAGCAAATGCGGTTTCAACCCGCCCATAAGGTCGATGTAGCGGAGCGTGCTGCGCGCATCGCCCGGCAAGGGAGACGACCAGACGAGGCAGGCCGTGCCGTTGCCGAGTAAGTCGACGGTGGAAACCGCCGACAGGTTATCGATGCGTGGAAATGTCGTGATGAGTCGCCGTTCGCTCCAGGCATTGCCGGATTGATTGAAGTAGAGCTGCACTCCCTGGCCGGTGAGATACAGAATATCCACCAGGCCTGATCCGTCGATATCCGCAAGGCGAATGCGGCGTTGATCGAACAGATCTGGCGCATCGAACCACGGCGCGCGATCCATCGCGACCTTCGCGCCGAACCGACCGTATCCAAGATTGGGCCAGTAACAGACGTCTCCGTTGCGGATGCGCACCAGGTCGGTGAGCCCATCCCCGGACATATCGGCCTGGTAGATGGATTGGGTGCCATCGGCAAAGACCAGTCTTGGCCCCTGTTCCTCGTCGATCGCCTGGCGCACCGTCTCAGCGGAAGCGAACCCGGCTTCGGCCATCGACTGGTACCAGGTAAAGGCATGATCTTCGGTGATCAGGATATCGGCATGGCCATCGCCGGTGAGGTCGATCAATTTGAGATTGGGGTCCTGCCACGCGATGTTCGGGATAGACGTAAACGGCCGGTGCGGCGCCCACTCTTCATTCGAAGTCCGCGCGAAAAATCCCGGCACGGGGCCTTCGAAATCGACGACATCTAACCGGCCGTTCCCTGCCAAATCCATGAACTGCTGATCGCCGCTGAGATTGGCCGGTGAGGGCATCGTGGCCACGCGCTCCAGCGGAGCAAAGCGGGCCACGGTTGTTGCGTGGCCCGCCGCATTCTTCACCGGCACGGCGCTCTGGTTGCGCTTGTAGAACCAGGCGCCGCTCTGTTCCGTCAAAATACCTGAAAGCCCTTCCCCATCCAGATCCACCCATTGGTACCGGCTGTGATCCAGCCCTTGAGGAAGATTCTCCACACTGGCGGCATCGACTTCATGGACCTCGTCCCCAATGACCACCTCGCTGTAGGTAAACTCGACGGGTGGGAGGGATTTCTTGCGATACGTGCCATCGCTCTTGCGCCGATAGCTCGATTGAGTGACGGATGTGAGGAGCGAGGCAATCGGGCCCGGTGCATGATGAAGATCCGTCGAGCGCACCAAACATGGCGCCGCGCCGAGCTCGCTGAAATGGTGGAACATCAAGACGCGTCGGCACAACCGGTAGGTCCGCACTTCAAAACCGGCTCGATACGT
This sequence comes from Nitrospira lenta, assembly GCF_900403705.1. Taxonomy (NCBI): domain Bacteria; kingdom Pseudomonadati; phylum Nitrospirota; class Nitrospiria; order Nitrospirales; family Nitrospiraceae; genus Nitrospira; species Nitrospira lenta. Next base: position 422,498 of record NZ_OUNR01000016.1, read on the forward strand.
GGAGAAGGGGTCCTGGCGAATGGGCCATGGCGCGGCTAGTTCATCCGGCAACGGCACGTCCGGATCGTGATCCCCATAGTCGAATACCACTTCAAACATCCACGAGGCCTGAGTCAGATCCGGCTGAGCCAACCGCGAGACGTGATTTCCATACTTGATCCGTTTTAGATAGCGGTTGGCCGTGCGTGCGCGATTGCGTTCGTTAGCTCGGCCGCGATCGACATGGTCGTCGTTCTCGCCGGCATACTCGTAGACGATGGCATTGCCGGTATCGTCGTAGCTTTCGCAAATCAGCCAACTGAAAATATGCGGAGCCGCGGCCGGGTCAGCCACACAACTCTTGTCCGTGGAGCCATACAGGGTGGTGACGTTGTCTTTGGAAATACTGCGCCAGTGCGAAACACCCTGCGCATTCGTCCAACGCTCAATCCTGGCAAACAGGCCTTCGATGCGAGGCCGGTAGCGGCGGATCCGGTATCCCTGCGCCGATGTGGTGTCTTCATACCGACTCCCGTCCTCGTTAAGCACCGGCACCAAATCCTCGGCGCCGGAAAGAATGAAGACATCGGACTTGTCGCCGTCGTGATAGCGAGGGACGCCTTTATCGGTTTTACGAGTAATGGCGGGAAGCGAAAGATTCCAACCAAGACCAAAGGGGGTATTGCCGGCGCCGGAGTCATACGACAATGACAGTTGTGGGCCGAAGCCGGAACGGCCCGGGCTCATCGCAATCGGCACGGACATCGAGCCGGTGCCCGTCACGGGATTGGCTGCGAATTTTTCGCCGATGCCGCGAATGGCCCCGCCGCCTTTGGGCAGCGAAACCGACGGCGCTGTCGTTTGAAAAGAATTCTCTGAAGGCGTACCGGACGAGCCTGACGTTCGCGCCCCTGGGTACTGAGAGGATGCGGACTCGGTGGATCGTCCGCTCGATGAGGGAGTCATGCCAACCTTTTCGGCTCCGGCTGCAGGACTATCCTGCAACCAGCTTGGGCAGACTTAGCGGATACGATTTAAAAAGTAAAGACCGGTTTCAAGACCGAGCATGGGGAATCGGCAGAGAGAAGATACGGCAAGCACGATCGTCTCAGCGTCGGCGATACGGTCACAATATCTCAACGGGAATAATACGACACAGTGGCAGCCTCTGCGCGGCGCAGGCCCGCCACCAGCAGAGGCGAGTGGCCTTACTTACCGGCCTGCAGATACACGACCGTCCCGTTCTCTCCGCTCGCCCAGCCGTGGGCCGCATCGGAGAAGGTCAACCCAAACAACGAGACCGGCGCAATCGGAGCGCCGTCACTCCAGGAATAGCCTGCATCCGTGGTGCGATACAGCATGCCCCGCTCGCCGACAATCCACCCTTCTTGAGCGGTGGTGAAACGGACCTTCAGCAGATCGATCACCTTGGTGCAGGTCTTCCCGCAAGGCAGCGTGCGATCCACCCACTTGACGCCGCCGTCATTCGTTTGAAACAGCGCGCCCGCATTGCCGACCGCCCACCCGGTCGCGTCATCGGTAAAGAACACATCGAACAGCGTCACCGCCCCCTGCGAGACTTGCGGCACCCACGTACGCCCGCCGTCGCGCGTCGCTAAGATGGTGCCGAGCGCGCCCACGGCCGTCCCTCGTTGAGCATCGAGAAACTGCACGGCGTACAACGCCGCACTGGTCCCGCTCGCCTGCTCGACCCAATGCGCGCCGCCGTCAGCCGTATGCAGGATCGTCCCGCCCCCGCCGACCACCCATCCGTCGGCCGCCGACGTAAAGTGGATCCCGTAGAGCGGTTGTTGCGTTTCAAGCGGATGTCCCGTCCAGGTCTCTCCCCCATTGAGCGACTGCCTGAGCGTGCCGGCCGCCCCGGTGACCCATCCTGTTTTTTGATCGATAAAGTAGACGCCGGTCAGCAATGTCGAGGTTCCGCTCGCCTGCTTCTTCCACTTCTTCCCGCCATCCACGGTGCTGAAGAGCGTTCCACCAGAACCGACGGCCCAACCGGCCTTGGCGTCCTTGAACTGGACCGCCATCAGCGTCATCGGCGTATTGGTTTTTTGAAGAGTCGCGAGCACGGGCGTCTCCGCGCTCAGGGCTCCCCCAGGCATGAACCCAACCACCATCAGACAGGCACAGAGGACGGCCCTCTTCACACCGCGACACATTCCTACAGGCATTCCCCAGTTCTCCATTTTACTGATTCGAGTTAGCATTATTGACTAGTATTGGCGTCGGGGCGATTGTTGTTCCAGTACCCAG
>NZ_OUNR01000017.1:300000-411491 GCF_900403705.1 Nitrospira lenta
ACGATTACACGAACCTGGTCCTGGTGGGTGGTCGCCGATGTGCTCGGCTGCGCGATTATCTTCTCGCCGTTCTGCATCATGCACGATATCGACGAAGGCGGCTATTACACCTTCGACGACAAAATCTACTTCACCCTCGACCGGAAGACGTCCGAGTCAGTCACGACCAAGTAGCTTACCGGCCTTCGCCCCCTCATCCCGTGCCCCATATTTTCGGTGAGTTTCAAGCCCTAGCCTTGACGATCCAGACTCGCCACCTCTGGAAAGACCCTGTGTTCTGGACTGCCGCGTCGCCCTACCGTACGGATCACGGCAAGCATCCAGACTCACTCTTCTTTCGTAGGCACCTCTGCCGGCGCAGCTCCATCCAAGCACGTTCGTAGGTTGACTTTCCTAGTAAATCACGCACACACTTCTATTACATTTTCAATTCGGCACACTCGCAACAGGCGTGTGTTCTTATCTCCCCCTCGCTCACCAAGGAGGCCTCGCATGGACGGTTTAGCCGGCATAGTCGCAGAGTTGATCAGCGGCGGCATCGGAGGGAATGTGGCGAGCGCGCTGCTGAAAAATTTTAGCCTGGGGCTGCTCGGCAATACGCTGGCAGGAGTCCTCGACGGCGGTCTCGGGGGCAGATCTTAGGGCACCTCTTCGGAAGCGGAGCCGGCGGCAGGCTTGGAGGCGACATTGCCGGGTCGGGCATCGGAGGGCGGTTCTCTGGTGATCGTCGGTCTCATCAAGAATGCCCTTACGACAAAATAGACCAGCAGTGGAGTGCATTTTACGGCATCACATCAGATGATAGGCATCCAAGCAGGTATTGAAGCGTACCCATCGGTCAATCGTGTCCTAACTCACAGGAGGGTTTCATGAATCGAATCTCACTGACCCGCGTATCTCTGAGTATTGCAGCCCTTAGCTGCACAGCAGTCCTGTCCGGATGCGCCACTGCCCCACAGCCGGTGTCGACCACCACTACACAAGGGGTCAACGCCGTACACCAAACCCGCGAAGCCATGAAGGAAGATGCCAAGGTCCTCACGCAGAGCGCCAAGGATCGCGTCGCTGCTGAGAAGGAGGGCGTTAAGCAGGGCGTCGAACAAATGAAAACCGAGGGAGCGGCGATTAAGAAAGACATGCAGGAGATCAAACAGATTCTGCAGGAAACAGGAAAGTAGCCGTTCTGGAGATCGCAGATCTGCGGTGCATTCCGATCCAGAATTGTTCATGCGATATTCCGTGGATCGAAAACGACACCTAGACAAACGCGCTCTTCACCCATTCAACAGGAGGACTCTATGAACCGCATATCTCTACTCGCCGCCCTAGCCGCCGTCGCCGTGTCCGGACACCTGTCCATCGTGCAGGCCGGTGAAGTTGCCGCGAAGGCGGAGTCGATGAAAGGCGAAGCCAAGGCCATGGCAGAAGAGACGAAGGGCGAAGTGAAGGCCACAATTGAAGAAGCGAAAGGGAATAAAGTCAACGCCGCCGTCGAACGAGCCAAGGGAAAAACAAAAGGGGCCGTGGAGCGCGCGAAGGGGAAGGTCAATGAAATAAAAGCCAAAACCGAATAACGTACGCTCGCATCTGACCGGGTGACTCGGGATCGAGTGCCCGGTCCCTTGCCCTTCAAAAGAATTACCCAGCAGTCCTACTCGCAATTAGATTGCTCCGCAACCCAAGCCAGCTCATCTTTCCGCCCAAGGTCGCTTGCGACAGCACCCCAGCGCTTCAGAAACGTTACCGCCCCTTGCTCATAGATCCGGATGGTCGGCGCAACAATCTGACTTGTGGTATGGTGCCGCTCACGATGCGTAGTCAGGGATTAATAAGAAGGACCGGCTGGATATGAAGCTTTTGACGATTGCGCTCACGGTACTGATGTCAGCGTCGGCCATCGCTCACGCCGCGACAGTCGATCCCCCTTGCGATGCCTACCCGCCGGCGAAACAAGCACGTTGTCTCACCATCTGGAAAGAACTCAACAAGGAAGACGGCGCAGCGATCTCCCAGTTTGGACTCGATCAATTGAAGCGTCGCGAGGAAGGGAAGATTAACGCGCAGCAGCATCTATCCGAGAACATGGCCTTCATCAAGCAATCAACCGAGAAGCGCCTTGCCCGCCTGAAAGAACGGATGGCCAAAGAATAGCCGCCGGTTATTCCACACGAAAAAACTGGTTCGATTCCTTCTCCACCCCGATCTCCGTTTCCGGCCCATGTCCCGTCACCACCGTCGTCTCGTCGGCGAGCGTATAGAGCCGTTCGCGGATCGACCGCTCAATCGTATCGAAATCTCCGCCCCAGAGATCAGTCCGGCCGATACTGCCCCGGAACAACGTATCTCCGGCCAACACCAGACTCTCGTCGGGAACATGAAAGCTCATCGAACCGGGCGTGTGCCCCGGTGTATGGAGGCCCACGACGGTCACGCCGCCGACCATGATGCGCTCTTCATCTTGAATCCAATACTCCGGAAGCGGCACGGCCACATAGGGCACACCGAACATCCGGCACTGCACTTCCAGATTCGTCCAGAGATCGAGATCATCCTGGTGCAGACACAGCATGGCGCCGGTCAACCGCTGCATTTCGCCGGACGCAAGAAAGTGATCGAAGTGGGCGTGCGTGTGAAGAATATGGCGAACGGTCAACCCCAACTGTTCCACTTCGCGCAGAATCCGTTCGGGCGCGCCGCCGGGATCGACGACGATAGCCTGTTTTGTCACCGGATCGCCGAGGATGGAGCAATTGCACCCGAGCGGGGGCACTGAAAAAGTTTTGCGGATGAGATTCGACATGGCGCACGCATGCTACCGCTGAGACGGCTCACGGTGCAAGCAACGGCCCGCCGTCAGACTCCGGTTCGATACGAACCGTCCACAGCACTTCCGTATCCCAAATCGACCAGGCGCTTCCTTGCCGGCGTAACCAAACAAGAAAGCCGGCCCCCGAGCCATCGGGACGCGGATTGCCGACATAGACCAAGGCGTCAGTCTGGCGAAGGTTGTACCCGATGCGCGAAAACACCAGCCGGTCCAGCACCGGCATCGCCTGCACGGATCGGAGCCAGCCGGCCAAGACCGGCCGTGCCAGCGACACTTCCGGCTCTTCGACGGCATTGCCGGAGACAAAGCGATATCTGGTTCCGAATTGAAACCGGCCTTCTACTCGCGCCGGCGCTTGATTCACCGCGACGAAACCACGGGCCAGCTCGACGGGAAGCGTTCCATCGAAATACGCTTGTTTGAGAAACCACACGCTCGTCAGCAGCCCGTCCTGCTCCGGCGAGATCTGCGTCGTGGTCTTCCGTTCGAGCAACACGAGTTGGGTTTCTGAGTGGAGAAACTTACTGGTGATGATCTGATCGTAGCGGGCGTAGTCTTCGACGGGAATCGAGACGACCGTCTCCTCCCCGGCCAGACCAACGACCGGCAGCGTCATCACGAGGCTCAACAGAATCAGGAAGAGATAAATCCTAGTGCGCATCACTTCAGCATAGCCGCCAGGCCGGAGACCGGTCAATTCTAGAAATACGGCGTGGACAAGCTTGGGTGAACCGTAGATAATCGGCCGATCAACTTTTTCAGGAGCCCAGCGTGACAAGACTGTGTTTCCATATAGCGGGCGTCGGACTGCTCGCCTGCTGCCTGCTGACCGCCGGGTGCAAGCCTGATGAGTCGCCGTTCAAGGCCGAGAACGAAACCTTAAAAAAGCAGGTGACGAAGCAGGAATCCTTGCTCTCATCCTTGCAAGACGGCAACAAGGTTATGCAGCAGCAGATTGATCTGCTGAATCAGGAACTACGTGATGCGAAGAAGGCCACGGAATCAGCCAAGGCCGAGATGGGCCAGCTGACCGATCAATTGAATACGCAGCTCGCCCAGGCGAAACGCGCGAGTGCCGAAGCCGTCAAAACCGCCTCAGCTCAGGCGGCTCAACAGCTGCGCATCGAGGAGAAAGGCACGCAGATCGAGACGCTGCCGCGGCCACTGGCGGCCGTCGCCAAAGTCGTAGAAGAATCGTTGGCCAAGAACGGCTATCCCATCAAAGTCAGCTTCAAAAGCGACCAGAAGGCGGTCTATGTGACGGAACGAAAGATGTCGAACCCCGCCTCACTGGAAGTCGCCGGCTTTCGCAATCAATATCTGATCACCCTGCAGGCCCTTCCTGCGAATATCACGAGACTCGGAGTCCGCGCCGAATTTGAAAAAGTCGCGCAAGGCGGCCGGATCTTGAGTGTGAGCCAGGAAGAGACGGCAGAGATCGAGCGGCGCTTGATCGGTGAAATCCACAAGGCGCTGGAATCTCCGAGCAAGACCTGATGCCACCCCTCCGTTGGCTCCCCTCGCTATGCGTTCTGCTGGTTCTCTCGACACCGGCATCGGGATCCACCCCCGCGCCCAAACCGTCGCAAGAATTAGCGCGTCACCTCGCCGCCATCGCGGCGTTAGCGAAACCGGCGCCGACGATCACCATACCCGCCGGCACCTTCCTCCTCGGGAGCAAGCGCATCGACGACGATCCGTACGGCATCGGCACGCAATTCGACGATACGGAACTCCCACAGAATCGCGTCTGGCTCGATGCCTTTGAGATGGATCGCGACGAAGTGAGCCTGGGCGAATATCTCGCCTTTCTGCAGCAGCGGAAGACGCCGCCCTCCGACGAGCTCCAAAAATTGATCTGGCATGTCATCACGGTCCACTCCGTCACCGACGAGACCCTGTCACGCTGGCCGGCGCTCTATGTCACCTGGAAAGAAGCCCGCGATCTCTGCTTGTCCGCGCAAAAGCGGCTCCCCACCGAAGCCGAGTGGGAGAAAGCCGCGCGGGGAACGGAGGGAGGTCTGTTTCCCTGGGGCGATGCGCCCCCCGACCCGAAACGGGCGATGTTCGGGCAGTATCATGTGCATGAGATTCCGATTCTCGCTCCGGTCGAGTCGCTTGAGGATGGCCGCAGTCCCTACGGGCTGCACCACATGGCGGGGAACGTCGCCGAGTGGGTCCAGGACTGGTTCGGGTTCGACTACTACGCCTACATGACGGAAAAGAATCCGCCGGGACCGCGGAGCGGTCGCTACCGAAGCGTGCGCGGCGGATCGTGGAAGAGCAAAATCATCATGCTGCGAACCGCCACCCGTAGCGGTTCGCCGCCGGCGCAACGCTCGGCCACCATCGGCTTTCGCTGTGCGAAATCCGTATCGAGCACGGCGCCGGAGTCCAAGTAACAAATATCCGTTCGCTTGGTGACGCGCACCTCACATGCTAGCATGGCACTCGTATGGCCTTGGCAACCAGCGTCCATGACCTCCGCACCCTGATCCGCTCCTGTCACCCACTGATCGTCATTGAGACGGTGGAGGAAGAGCGCGTGCTGGCCTTGCTGCAATCCGTGGCCGCCCAAGAGCGGATGCCGCTGTTCGAATGGTCCATCACAAAGGGCCTCACCCGCGCCGACGACGGCCCCACACTCAGCAAGATGACGGCGACTCCCCTCGCGCTGCTTCAACACTTGAATGGGCTGACGGTCGAAGCCGTCTTTTGGCTGAAAGATCTTGTCCCCCACCTACAGGACGCGGCCGTCACCCGACAGCTGCGCGAAGTATCGGCGGTCTATGGCCGATCCAGATCCACCTGCATCCTCACCGGCCATCCGATTGTCTTACCGCCGGACCTTGAAGCCATGGCCGTCCGCCTTGACCTCCAATTGCCGGATCGCACCGAACTGCAATCCATGCTCCACAGCGTCCTCTCCTCGCTCGGAACCAGAACCACGCCCCGTCGTCCCCGATCAACGACTATCGCCCAGAGCATTCTTGGATCCCTCACCGACACCAAGCCGGCCGATGCCGGCCTCTCGGCTCAGGAGCGCGAGGCCATCCTTCGCGCACTGCGTGGACTGACGCTGCATCAAGCCAGACAGGTCATTACGCAATGCGTCGTCGAAGACGGCACGCTGTCCGCCGATGATGTGCAGAAGATTTTGAAACGCAAAGTCCAGGCGATCAAAGACGGCGGGCTGCTGGAATACTATCCGCTTGAAGACAACCGCTTTGAGCTGGGCGGATTTATGAATTTGAAGTCCTGGCTGGAGCGCGCGAAGGTCGGATTCACGGCCGAGGCCAAAGCGCTCAACCTGACACCGCCACGGGGCATCATGCTGGTCGGCGTGCCGGGCTGCGGCAAATCGCTCGCGGCCAAAGCCATCGCGCGAGAATGGCAACTCCCGCTGCTCAAACTCGACGCGGGCCGCCTGTTCGACAAGTTCGTCGGGGAATCGGAAAAGAATTTCCGCAAAGCGATCGAGACCGCCGAATCCCTCTCGCCCATTGTGCTCTGGATCGATGAAATCGAAAAGGCCATGGCGGCAGGCGGCGGGAGCGGCGATGCCGACGCGGGCTTGAGCCGCCGGCTCTTCGGCGCGTTTCTCACCTGGCTGCAGGAAAAAAAGCAGGAAGTGTTCGTCATCGCGACCGCGAATAATCTCACGCTGCTGCCGCCGGAACTTCTCCGCAAAGGCCGGTTCGATGAAATCTTCTTCGTCGATCTGCCGGATGACGGCGAACGAGAAGCCATCTGGAACATTCACCTGGGACTCCGCAAGCAAGACCGCACGCAATTCGATCTGGGCAAAATCGTCAGCGCCAGCGACGGCTTCAGCGGCTCGGAGATCGAACAAGCCGTCGTCGCGGCACTCTATCGCGCGCTGCACCAAAAGACGCCGCTCACGACCGATTTACTGATCGAAGAATTGACGCACACTATCCCGCTGTCGGTGACACGCCGGGAAGATATCGATCGACTCAGGGAGACGGCGCAGGGCCGTTTCGTGAATGTCCGCTAACCCGCGACGTCTCACGCTGATTGGCGCCACGGTGGCCATCCTGACACTCGTCGGCTGTGCCAACACACCCGTCGCGCGCGTGCCCGCCTCCCGCTTCGAAATCACGCCGGTCCAGAAGTCGCCTTCCGCCACTGTCACACGAACGGGAATCGTCCACACCGCCACCAAGCTCCTCGGCGCCAGACTGATCGAGAGCAACGGGAGACGCGTGGCCTATGACTGCGCCGGTGTCACCCGCGCCATCTACCTCGAACACGGCATCGATCTGTACACCAGCAACACCACGGATCGACGGGCAAACGGAGTTCGGTTGATCTACAACCACATGCGTCAGCATGGACGACTCCACCAGGGACCGACCGTGCAACCCGGTGATCTCGTCTTCTTCGACAACACCTGGGACTTCAACGGCGACGGCAGATTGAATGATCCGTTGACCCATGTCGGCGTGGTGGAGCGAATCGAATCAGACGGCACCGTGGTCTTTATCAGCCGCGTCGCCGGAGCCGTCGAACGCTACCGCATGAATCTGGCCCTCCCCCACGTGCATAAAACGGCCGACGGACGCATCCTCAACGACTACATCCGCCGAAAACGGCCGACTGATTCAGAAGAGATGGGGCATCTGGCCGGAGAATTGTTTACGTTTTATGGGACGCGCATTACCGATTAACGTACCCGCGCTGCTCCGGTACGTACCAGGAAGAACGCTCGACCGGAAAGTACCGTGCGTCCTAGCGAGGACTGCGCGAAGGGAATGAAACAGATACTCACATCGTGCGCACTCGCCATGACAGGCCTGGCGCTGTCTGCCGTGATCGGCTTGGCCGAGAGTCGCACGGTTCAGAATCATGACGGCACCAGCGGGCGCCTCTCCCATCTCGGCGACGACATCGGCCTCTCTTCCGATCCGCATGGCAATCGGAACATCGTCACCAAGCCAGGGACTGAGAGCCCCGTGAGATTACAACCACACAGCGAGACTGAGATCCAGAACCGCTCCGCGTTCGGCACGCCCCTGCCACCGAACAACCTGACACCGGCTCCGATGCTCCCATTCAATCCGAATCGCGCCGTATTTTCTGCCGCTCCGCCAAACCGCCAGACCCCTTCCAGCGGAAGCGGTCGATTCGGCCGATAACACCATCACCGGACTCTACAGTGTAGAAAGCGACCTACCGATAATGTAGCCAGACCCCGACATGCATTGCCGGGAATGGACGGCCTGCAAAATTTAAAAACCCTGGTAGAATTCTCCCATGGCTACTACATCGCAACAGACCTCGATACAGAAAACCAACCCGCTTCGCCAAACCCTGACCGATGTGCGGCAGGGGCTGCTGGGGCTTCACAAGGCCTTGATCGTGGCGGAGCAGCTCACGTTCGAACGGATCTATGGCCGCGTCGATTCGACCGGCCAGTTGCTGCAACTGGTGATGAATGATCCCTGGTTCACCTGGCTGCATCCGCTGTCCAATGTGGTGGTTCGCATCGATGAGATGCTGGATGAAGAGTGTACCCTGACCCTGGAGGATGTTGCGCAAATCCTCACGGAAGTCCGAGGCATGATTCGCCCCTCTGAGCTGGGCGATGGATTTGAGCGCAGCTACTACGAAGCTTTACAGCGCGCCCCTGACGTCGTCATGGCGCACTGCGAGATGAAAAAGCTTCTGACGCTTCCCGCGGCGTAACTCTTCCGCATTCGCATCAGTCTGCTTTTCTTAACATCGGCACAAACAACAAGCGGCCGGCTCTTTCGAGCCGGCCGCCGTTTCACCCTGCACTCCTGCCGATGCAGGAACGTCGCTTAATTCTTTTCCGCCTTGTCGCCCTCTTCGTGCTTGTCCTTATCCGCGTGCTTTTCGCGATCGCCGTGCTTTCCTCGTCCCCGAGCATTGTCACGGCCATGCTTGCCGTTCTCACCAGCCGCTTCATCGGCCCGATCCAATCCATGCTTCTTGCCGTGACCGTGGCCCTTGCCCTTGCCTTTCCCCTTCCCTTTTCGCTTGCCCTCATGATCATCGCCCATCTCATGCTTCTCGCTCTTCTTTTCCCCCTCCACCGTCGGAGCGGAAGCAGGTGCCGGGGCAGGAGCTGGAGTGGTTGCCTGCGGTGCCGGAGCGGGTGTAGTGGCTTCCGGAGCTGGCGCGGGAACTTGAGCAAGCGCCTGGGTAAAGGCAAACAATACGGCCGCAGCAGTCACCGTCGAGATGGTTCGAATCATTCTATCCTCCATGCATGAACACCAGATTTTCGCGAGAGCCTATCCCTCACGGAATGCCTACCTAACCATACAGCACCCTTGATGCCAACAAGAAACATGGTTTCCTCAAGCCTCTTTCACACCCATGTGAGCTGGTCAGAAATCGAGCTCCCCAGAAAGGCTACAACGCTTCAGCAAAATGGGTACACCTTATCCAGATCGCCTCACACCAAGCTTTAAACTTCGTTGGGAGTAGGCGCCTTGCGTTCAGGCTATTGAGAGGGAGGGCTCACAGAAGGAGAAAGTCGTGACTCCAAACGGACCGCAGCAAGTCTCTATCGAAAGGCTCTAGACAATCTGTGTACAGGGCCAAGCAAAGACGCGAATGGAAGGTTTCTGCCAACCGGGATGTTTCGCCGTCTCCTCATACCAGCCTGTCACCGCCGACGCCACACGGGCCTGATGGTCGTCATCGAGAGAAGCCAGAATACCGAATTCATGCCGGGGTAGAAGGCCAGTCCTTCAGCAAGACCGGTCTGGCCATAGCCCACTGACTCATTCACTTCCGTGAACGCCTTCACCTCACAGCGGTGCAGCAACGCATGGACCTGCTCCTTCAGCGACGAGCGGAAGACCAGCCTCACCATCTGCATAGGAATCTCCTACATACGGCCTTCGTCAAGTTCGATCGCATCAACCCACGTGGAGGCCGGCGGGAGCGAGCTGACCGGCACGCCGCGTTTCTTCGCAATCTCATCAAGACGGCCCTGAAAACGTTGGCGCGTGGCGTCTTCTTTGGGTCCTGAAGAAAGCAGCCCCTGCGACCATTGGGCAATCTCCTCGTGCGAATGCGGCTTGCCGTTCGCCACGACCCAGGCGAGCAATTGCTCATCCGTTCCACTGGCTAATACTTTTTGTTCAAACGCCTTCGGATCGATCCCCAGGAAATCGACCAGGTACTTGTCGAACCCGACCGTGATGTAGTTGTAGTCCTGAATCTGACCGGCATGGCGGAGTTTAATCTTGTCGATAAACCGCCCCAAGTGAGCAATGCCACCGAGCAAGGCTTTGGGACTGCGGGGACATTGTCCAGACACGTTGAAACTTCCTTCTCCCATTTACAAATTCCTTTCTTCGAGATCATGAATCAGTAACCGTGTCGCTTAAGCTCTGATTCAGCCTGTGCTTTCAGTTGACACAGGATCTCTCCCAGAACACGGTTAGAAAAAATTGCCACTCTCAAATCAGTGACCATCCTTTCTTTGCCTAGAACACTAGAGATTGGCACTCGCAAGAGATCATTGGTCTCCCTGCATAGAATCATAATGTCATCATCCCTACCGCAATTTCTCGGCACAAAGATTACTAGATTCCTGTTCACTTTTGTCGCAGCAGGCGGCAGCGACTCCGCCTGTAATACAATCGACTCTTTGGGGATACTTACCAAAGTGCGATACCCATCAGGAGTGGGTGGCATCTGGATGTCTCCACCAGACCTAGTAACATCAAAACGTAACTCTCCAGCCCTCGGAACTTCGGTGACTTGCTTTTGTATTTGCGTTTGCACCGCATGCAACAAGGTCTGTCCCGCTAAATCGACCTGATTGTGCTTATATCCCCCCCTGGTTAGATAGAGATCTCCTATAGCCCTTGATGTCTTAACTGGATCATCGACTTCAGCCGTCCTAAGGCTTTCCGCAACCAAAACAAATGCATCTCGGCTTCTTGAAGTTACAAAGTTTACAAATGTTTGGCACTCCCCAGAATCGGCTGCCTCTAATGCGTCAATATAGGCATTACGATGGTCAACCAAAACGAGGAGCGGAATTGATGCAGCGCGATATAGGAATATTGAAGCCAACGCTCGTGCAACTCTGCCATTCCCATCCTGAAATGGGTGGATTCGTGTGAAGGCATGGTGTACATAAGCAGCCTGTAACACAGGATGTGCAGATTCAAAGTCTTGTCTCCGCATGATCTCGCACAGACGCCCCATCTCCATAGGCGTCTGCTGGACAGGTGCATACGCATGGAGAGTGCCATCTTCTTTCTGAACATGATTGGGAAACTTCTTATACTCTCCGTGATTTAATTGTTGCTCCTGAATCCCTGCAGAAGTCAGAGCTTTAAATGTATTTTGAGCCGAGCAAATCTTCCTATGAAGCTCTCGAATATAAGCCTCTGCAATGGGAACGGACTTCGTCGCTAAATCTAGGACATAGTCATAGGCATCTAATTGAGACTCGATCAACAAGCGAACCTTTTCCTGTTCCTTTTCAAATGCAACCTGCCACATCGCAGTTTGAGCAGCGATTGTGATTGTGATACCTCTGTCAAGCTGGTAAAGCCCTTCAATCGCTCCGGTATCAATTGCTGCAGCACGCTTGGCAACCTCTCGCGCTCGATCAAGCTTTACTGAATTGGCGCTACCAAGTTCCTGCACAATAGAAAGATGGGTATTCCAAGCCTGCACGTCTAGTGCGAGCGATGACCAATCTATGAAGTCAACTATAGGCTTGTAAGATTTGTCAGCACGACCGATAAGATCAATGGCTACTGGAGCTTGTTCATCCATAAAAATACAATCGGGTGAAAACCTTTCACATAAGCTACGGTCATAACACGCCATCCGTCAAGGAACCTAGCTGACTTCTTAATCAAACGACCACCCCCCAAAGATCTTCCAACGAAGCTGAAGCGAGCAAGAGCCTGAGGCGTAACGGTCTAAGCACATGTGGGCTTATGTGAAACGAGAACGAAGGCTAGAAATAGGGACAGGCTACTTTTTGTGGGGAAGCGTGTCAACCAAAGGAGATAGACAAATGCCCACACACGGACAAGAGGCAGTAACTACGGATTTGGCGGGTGGCACGTCGAACTGAGCGCCCCGCCGCGCACAACGAAAGGGCCCCACTGGGGGATGGGTGGAGTGAGCACGGCGGGGCTGTTCGCCGTGACAGGACCCGCAGCCTCAAGAAGCTGGAGCAGGGACAGGCACAGGCGAGGCCGGAGCCAGTCCCTCTTTACTTCACTGACTGCTTTGCAGATTTTCCTGCTTGCAGATACAGATTGATCCTCGGCTATCTTGCGGTCTTCGGCGATCGCCCTGACGATGAAGGAGGCACCGCGCTTGCTGTCGTCGACAGTAAAGACCCCGGCAAACCTGGTCATGTGACAGCCAGTGACTCCTGGCACTATTTTCCCTATGAGAATTGCGCGCCGAAGCTGAGGAAGGTCTCGTCACAGAACTTCCTTCCCCGTCACATTTTCACCCTTGAGGCACCGCTTCAACATGTCCCGCGCGGCAAGACCAGAATGCCATTCCAGTTCAAAAACTTTACTGCCTTGATACTCGATTTTAAAATTCAACTTCTCTTCCATCCCAGCCAGTGCGGCATCAATGGTAGGAACGGCAAACTGTATTTCATCGGCAAAGTCCGCAATCGTGCGGTTAAAAGCCGTGATGGTTGCGGCGGGATCAGCCCCCTGCGTTAAGGTCACCTTGACCTTCTGAATCTCCTTGGGATTATCCGGCCGTGGAAAGGTCGGTTTCGGCTCAACCGCGACAAACCCCAGAAGCGCCCCTCGATACTCACCGCCCGGCCCCACGACCGTGATCATCTGATCATGTTGCCAATAGACAGCCGTGCAATACTCACCGGGCTTGGCGTCGCTCTTGCCTTGAAAGAATTGCCAAAACCCCTTCTCCATCTTCTCTCGTCTTGGATCATTCAACACGCGGTCCTTCGACTTCTCGATGGCCTCCTTCGCATTGATCTCTTTTTTGGCGGTTGAAACCAAGTCGTCCATCGGATCATAGGACGCTGCGGCGGCAACGCCCGAAACAACCAGCATTGATAGGACTACAAGCCACCCTCGTGTTCTCATGTGCACTCCTCTAATTTGGCACGTCCAACAATCCATCACAGGCAAACACGACTTGGCCGAACTGACTGGAATTCGCCCAAATCCTGACATCGACAACACGGAAGACGTTCTTGTCGTCGGGATGCAAGACGTACTGCACACTGCAATGTTCATAGACGCCCTCTTCCCATACCGCGCCTTGCCGATTCCCAACGATCACGCGATTGTCAAACTCTTGACCGTAACTGAAAAAATGCAGCTTCCCGGCCTCTGACACGATGGGAGCCCCCATTTTCGCAGCGACGTCTTGTTCCGTTTTTCCTTCCCACACCGTCAGCATATGCCTTTCGTTGCGAGAAAGTTTTCGCCCGCCCCTGATCTCCGCGGCGATTTTGTGGAAGGCGAATTCCGCATCCATGTGCTTGAGATTCGCCTCAAGCTGCGGCTTGATCCCAGCGACGAATTCATCATGTTGCTTTTGAATCTGAGCCATCTTGGCTTGATATTCTTCCATCTCTTTTTTGGTCGGGCGGCGGGACCATTTGCCGGAGGGGTCCGGGCGCTTCGCCCCACTCCATAAGACCCACCAAACAAATTCAAGTTGGTCCGGCGGGCTCTGCGCCTTCACCAACTGCAGGTCGCTTGGAAGACCGATCTTGGCAATTTCCTTTCTGAAGATGACCCCATCATCCTTGGCTTTCGCCGTTTTGATAATGGCGCTTCGCATCACATCTTCATTGCAGGCAATTTTTTGCAGCTTTAACAAGACGGGAGAAGGCGACGTGCGCCAATCACCAGCGGGCAATTTTTCATCCTTTAAATCTTCGCGCCGAAGCTTCCAGCTAAATTCGCCGATCCGCACCTTCACCGGGGCATCGAACGCCGGCTGCTTCGGGATATTCTTCCCGTCAACGGTTTCTTTAGCGACGCATTCAAATTGCAGCCGTAGCGAACTGAACTCTGGCTTATCAGGATGTTCATAGACGATGGTCGTATCAAGCTCCTTCACCCGCGTGGGACCAAAGAGTTGATCGACCGGCGTTCGGTCCATCACGACAAGGATATCGGCGAAGTACGCTTCGCGGCTTCCCTCCTCGCCTTGGACATGCACCAGTACCGATTGCGCAAACGCCTGCGTCGCACACACACAACTGCCGAGCATGAACCCGATCATGGCTATTCGATATCTCATCTTCTTGTGTCCTTTGTGATGCAGTACGGTTCTCGCACGCTGCTTCCGCACAATGGAATCCTTCTTAGGAACTTTACCATTGCCCAGAAAACCAGACCAGCAGATTTCCAAATGGAAGGAGAGCTCAGCGAGATACGGCAGACCTCACCTTACAAGGCACAAGCATACCAAATTCAGGAGGTCTTACCCTAGACCATGAGACGTGTGTGAAGCCCGCCTGGCCGCATTCCGCGGCACAGCCACCTGGCGCAAGACGCGTGACCAGCACGGGGGATACCTAGGCAATGTATCCGGTTGATGGAAGGAATCGATCTAGGCGACTGACTTCTTTGCCGACTTCCCTGCTTGTAGATACTGATTGATCCCCGCGGCCATCTTGCGGCCTTCGGCGATCGCCCAGACGATGAGGGAGGCGCCGCGCTTGGTGTCGCCCCCGGCAAAGACGCCGTCGAGGTTGGTCATGAAACTCTCATCCACCGACACGGCCCCGCGCTGATCGTACTTCACACCAAGGCTGTCGAGCAGGCCGTTCTTCACCGGACCGGTGAAGCCCATGGCGAGTAGCACCAGATCCGCATGCATCTCAAAATCGCTGTTGGACACCGGGATAAACTTGCCGCCTTCGAATTTCACGCGGCTTCCGTGCAGCTTCGTGACATGGCCGTTATGGCCCGTAAACTTCGTCGTCGAGATGCTCCACTGCCGGTCGCAGCCTTCTTCGTGCGCATGCGAGGTCCGCAACTGCATCGGCCAAAGGGGCCAAGGGGTCGAACTTGAGCGGGACGGAGGCGGCTCCGGCAACAACTCGAACTGACGCACCTCCGCGCAACCCTGACGATGCGCCGTACCGACGCAATCGGATCCGGTATCGCCGCCGCCGATGACGATCACCCGCTTGCCCTTGGCCGTGATCGCTTCATCCGGAACCGCGATGCCCGCCGTCCGCCTGTTCTGCTGGACGAGATACTCCATGGCAAGGTGCACACCCTTCAGCTCGCGGCCGGGAATCGGCAGCTCGCGGGCCTGCTCGGCACCCATGGTCAACCCCACGGCATCGAACTGCTGGCGCAGCTGCTCGCCGGTGATATCTTTTCCGATGGTCACGCTGGTCTTGAATTCGACCCCTTCGGCCTTCAACTGCTCCAGCCGCCGATCGATGACCCACTTCTCCATTTTGAAATCGGGAATACCGTAACGCAGCAGTCCGCCGATGCGGTCGGATTTCTCAAACACCGTGACGCTATGGCCGGCGCGCGCGAGTTGCTGCGCTGCAGCTAACCCGGATGGACCTGACCCGACAATAGCCACAGTCTTACCCGTCTTCACGACCGGTAATATCGGCTCGACATAGCCTTCGTTGAATCCTCGGTCGATGATGTTCCACTCCAACACACGGATGGAGACCGGATCCTCGTTGATACCGAGGACACAGGCGCCTTCGCAGGGAGCCGGACAGAGTCGGCCGGTAAATTCGGGGAAATTGTTCGTGGTGTGCAGCGCCTTGAGCGCATCTTTCCAACGGCCACGATAGACGAGATCGTTCCACTCGGGAATGAGATTCACAACCGGACAGCCGGTGCTCCCTTGGCAGAACGGCACACCGCAATCCATACAGCGGGCACCCTGCACCTTGAGCTTATCCTCGGCGATGGGCTCGTACATTTCCTTCCAATCGAGCACGCGCAACTCGATCGGTTTCCGCTTGGGGCCCTCGCGGGCATATTTCATGAAACCCTTTGGATCGCCCATTCCCGTAGTCCTTTTATTTGCTCGCCGCCGCTTTTTTCTTCCGCTCTTCCAACACGCGCTTGTAATCCACCGGCATGACCTTCGCGAATTTCGGCAGCATGGCATCCCATGAATCCAGGATGCGCTTCGCGTTCCGGCTGCCGGTACACATAAAGTGCGCCGTAATCATCTCGTGCAACAATTTCTTGTCTTCGGCCGTGGTGACTTTCTCCAACTCGACCATGCCGGTATTGCAGCGCGCCGGGAACTTGCCGAGTTCATCCAAGACAAACGCCACGCCGCCCGACATGCCGGCCGCGAAATTCCGTCCGGTGCGCCCGAGCACGACGACGACGCCTCCGGTCATGTATTCGCACCCGTGATCGCCGGTGCCTTCCACGACGGCCCGCACACCGCTGTTCCGCACGGCAAACCGTTCGCCCGCCATGCCGTAGAAATACGCTTCGCCCTGCGTCGCGCCGTAGAGCGAGGTGTTCCCGACGAGAATCGTTTCCTCGGGCGTATAGATCGCGTTCTTCGGCGGGAACACGATAATCTTCCCGCCCGATAACCCCTTGCCGATATAGTCGTTCGACTCGCCTTCGAGCGTCAGCGTGATGCCCCGCGAGAGGAAGGCACCGAAGGATTGCCCGGCGGAGCCGTTGAACTTGATCGAGATGGTATCGGGCGGCAGTCCCTCCAGCCCATACTTTTTCGCAATACGGCTCGACAGCATCGTGCCGACGGTCCGGTTCACGTTGCGGATCGGCAGCTCGAGCGTGACCTTCTCGCCCTTATCCAGCGCCGGTTTGCAGAGCTCGATCAACTTATTGTCCAGCACATCGGCCAATCCGTGATCCTGCTTCTGCACGCAATGGCGCGGCACATCCGCAGCCACATCCGGCGCCTTCAGCAACGGCGTCAGATCAAGCCCCTTGGCCTTCCAATGGTCGATGGCCTTTTGCACTTTGAGCTTGTCGACGCGGCCGACCATCTCATTGATCGTCCGGAATCCCAACTTCGCCATGATCTGCCGGAGTTCTTCAGCAATGAAGAAGAAGAAATTGACGATATGTTCCGGCTGCCCGTTGAACTTCTTGCGAAGTTCAGGGTCCTGCGTCGCGATGCCGACCGGGCAAGTGTTGAGATGGCACTTCCGCATCATGATGCAGCCTTCGATGATCAACGGCGCCGTGGCGAAGCCATACTCCTCCGCTCCCAGCAACGTGGCAATGGCCACATCCCGGCCGGTTTTCATCTGCCCGTCGGTCTCCACGCGAATCCGTCCGCGCAGGTCGTTCAGCACCAGAGTCTGATGCGTCTCCGCCAGTCCAAGCTCCCAGGGACCGCCGGCATACTTGATCGAAGACAACGGCGACGCGCCGGTTCCGCCGGAATCGCCGCTGATGAGCACCTTGTCTGCATGCGCCTTAGCCACGCCCGCTGCAATGGTGCCGACACCGACTTCCGAAACCAGCTTCACCGACACAGCCGCTTCAGGATTGGCATTCTTGAGGTCGAAAATCAGCTGCGCCAAATCTTCGATGGAATAAATGTCGTGGTGCGGTGGCGGTGAAATCAACTGCACGCCCGGCGTGGCATAGCGGAACTTGGCGATGTTCTCATCGACCTTGTGGCCCGGCAACTGCCCGCCTTCGCCCGGCTTCGCGCCCTGCGCCATCTTGATCTGCAGTTCTTTCGCGTTCACCAGATAGTGGCTGGTCACGCCAAACCGCGCCGATGCGACTTGCTTGATGTAGCTGTTCTTCGAATCGCCGTTGGCCATCGGCTTGAATCGCTCAGGATCTTCACCGCCTTCGCCGGTGTTGCTCTTGGCGCCGAGCCGGTTCATGGCGATTGCCAGCGTCTCGTGGGCTTCTTTGCTGATCGAGCCAAACGACATGGCGCCGGTCGTAAAGCGCTTCACGATCTCCTTGGCCGGTTCCACTTCATCGATCGGGATCGGCTCCGGCAGAAACTTGAAATCGAGTAATCCGCGCAGATTGGAGCGCCGCTTGCTCTCATCGTTTACCAGTTGCGAAAACTCGGCGAACGTCTTGGGATCGTTGCTTCGCGTCGCATGCTGCAGCTTGTAGATCGTGTCCGGATTCCAGTTGTGATGCTCACCCTGGATTCGATAATGAATCTCGCCGCCGAAATCCAACTGTCTGATCGGCGCCGGATCATAGGCCAGCCGATGCCGCCGCAGCGTTTCTTCGCCGAGGTCGCGCATACCGATGCCTTCGACCCTGGACGGCGTCCCGGTGAAGTAGCGGCCGATCAAATCATGGTTCAGACCGATCGCTTCGAAAATCTGCGCGCCGCAGTAGGACTGCACCGTGGAAATCCCCATCTTCGAGAAGACTTTCAGCAGCCCCTTATTGATGGCCTTGACGAACTTCCCTTCAGCGGTCTGCGCATCGAGTCCTTCCGGCAAATACCCGTCACGCTCCATGTCCACGAGCGATTCGAACACGAGATAGGGATTCACCGACCCGGCGCCGTACCCGATGAGGCAGGCAAAGTGATGGACGTCGCGCGGCTCGCCGCTTTCGACAATCAACCCGACTTCGGTTCTGGTGCATTCCCGGACAAGATGATGGTGAACGGCGGCCACGCCGAGCAGGCTCGGAATCGGCGCCCACTCTTCATTCACACCGCGGTCGCTGAGGATCAGGAACTTGTACCCGTCCTTAATGGCGTGAGACGCCTGTCGGCAGAGATCGTCCACCGCCGCGCCCAATCCTTCCGGCCCTTCGGCAACGCGAAAGAGCATCTTCAAGGTCTTGCTCTTGAATTGGGGGTCGGCAATCTCCCGAATTTTCTGCAGATCGGCGTTCGTCAGAATCGGTTGCTTCACCCGAATGCGCCGGCAGGACTCCGGATTCTCATCCATTAAATTCGGCTTGGGGCCGATGCTCGTCGTGAGCGACATGACCAGTTCCTCGCGGATCGGATCGATCGGCGGGTTCGTGACCTGCGCAAAGAGCTGCTTGAAATACTTGAACAGGAGTTGCGGGCGATCCGACAGCACAGCCAACGGCGTGTCGGTGCCCATCGAGGAAATGGCTTCTTCCCCGTTCACCACCATTGGCGTGAGGACCATTTTGAGCTCCTCGACTGTATAGCCGAAAGCCTGCTGCCGCTGACGCGTGGTGGGATGGTCGGGCTGCGGCACGTTCAACGGTTCGGGCAACTCATCCAGTGAAATCCGGTATTGCGTGACCCATGAGCGATAGGGCTTGCGGCTGACGATCTCGGCCTTCACTTCCTCGTCATCGATGAAACGCCCCTGGACCGTATCGATCAGGAACATACGGCCCGGCATGAGCCGGCCCTTCTGCCGGATCTTGTGCGTCTCCATCGGCAGCACCCCGGCTTCCGACGCGAGCACCACGACCCCATCGGTGGTCACGAGATAGCGGCAGGGACGCAGGCCGTTCCGGTCCAGCGTGGCACCGATCAGCTTCCCGTCCGTAAAGCAGACCGCTGCGGGACCGTCCCAGGGCTCCTGCATGGCAGCATGATATTCGTAGAACCCGCGACGATCGAGATCCATCTGCGGATTGGCCACCCAGGGCTCGGGAATGAGCATCATCATCACGTGCGGCAGCGACCGTCCGCCCATGGTCAGAAACTCAATGGCATTGTCTAAACAGGCCGAGTCGCTCTGTTGCTCGGACACGATCGGATAGAGCTTTTCGAGGTCCTTGCCGAACAGATCGGAATTGAGCCGGCCCTGGCGGGCGCGCATCCAATTCACATTGCCCTTGAGCGTATTGATCTCGCCGTTGTGGCACATGTAGCGATAGGGATGGGCCAGCGGCCAGGTCGGGAAGGTATTCGTGCTGAACCGCGAGTGGACCAGCGCCAGCGCGCTCGTCAGGCTCGCATCCTTGAGGTCTTGATAGTAGGCCGACATCTGATGCGGAAGCAGCAGTCCCTTGTAGACAATCGTGTTCGCGGACAAACTGGAGATATAGAAATATTCGCGCCCCTGGATCGCCGACTGGCCCACTGCGTTTTCAACCCGCTTGCGGACCACATAGAGCTTCCGCTCAAACTGGGCTTCATTAAGCACATCGCGGGCGATGAAAATCTGCCGCATGAACGGCTCGGTACTGCGCGCCACCGGCCCGATCGCATCGCTCTTTACCGGCACATCGCGCCAACCCAGCAGCCGCACGCCTTCTTCGGCAATCACCTTCGCGAAGAGCTGCTCGCACTGCTGCCTGCGATCGGCCTGGGGCGGCAGGAACACCATGCCCACGCCATACTCGCCCGCATTCGGCAAGACCACGCCGACATCACCAGCCGCGCGTTTCAAAAATTCATGCGGAACCTGAAGCAAAATACCCGCGCCGTCACCGGTGCACGGGTCGCAACCCTGCGCGCCGCGGTGGGTCAAATTCTCAAGAATCTGCAGGCCCTGCTGGACAATCGTGTGGGATTTCTGGCCTTGAATATTGACCACAAAACCCACTCCGCACGAGTCTTTCTCGTGTTCAGGGTCATAGAGGCCTTGCTTCGGTGGAAGCCCGGGTATCGGCATCATGGCAATCTCGTGTCGCTAGGAAGAAGGTGATGACTTCGCGGTCAGCGGCCACTCATACATGCAGAGGCAAGCACGCGATATCGTGTCGTTTTATTGGCAGTCTCTCTCTTGTTCTTTTCTGCACTGCACATTACTGGATGGGCTCCCGCCCTGTCAAGATTGCGCGGGCCGATCCCGGCCCTGTTTGCTTGACTTTGTTTACTCTACTGCCCTACCATCCGCGGCATGTCGAACGGACCCAGCACCTCGACCATCCATAGCATGGCAGACGTCTGGGAGGCGTATCGCGCCGAACTCGACGGTGTCGAGCATCAGGTTCGCCAAAATCTCGATTCCAGCGTCGCTCTCGTCAATACCGTCGCCGCTCATATTCTCAGCAGCGGGGGCAAGCGCGTCCGTCCGCTTCTTCTTTTGCTATCAGCCCGTCTCTGCGGCTATACCGGCCGCGAGCACTATCAGCTCGGCAGCCTGATCGAATTTATCCATACGGCTACCCTCCTGCATGACGATGTCGTCGACGAAGCCGATATCCGCCGGGGCCGCCGCACCGCCAGAAAAGTCTGGGGCAATCAAATCAGTATCCTCGTCGGCGACTATCTCTACTCCAAAGCCATGGCGCAGATCGTGGAGTTTCGCAGCCACGGCATGAATGAGGTCCTCGCCGAAGCCTGCACGAAGATGGCGGAAGGAGAAGTCCTTCAGCTGTATTACAACGGCAACCCCTCAATGCCGGAATCCGACTACATCAAGATCGTCGAACATAAGACCGCGGGCCTGATCGCCGCCGCCTGCCGCATGGGCGCCATCCTCGCCGACGCGTCCGAGGAGCGACAGTCCGCGCTGTTCCGATTCGGCCAGTATCTGGGCATCGCCTTCCAGGTGGCCGACGATACACTCGATTACAATGCCGACGGCGAACGCTTGGGGAAAACGCTGGGACAAGATTTGCGGCAGGGAAAAGCAACACTGCCCCTGCTCCATCTGCTCGACCATTGCAGCGAGCAGGACCGCAACATGATCAAGGACCGGATGGAGACCCGCACCCTGAGCCCTGAAGATCTTGAACGGATTCTGGGTTTGATGCAGAGCACCGGATCGCTGGCCTATGCGATGGAACGGGCCAAAACCTACATTGCCGCCGCGCAGCACGAACTGGAAGCCTTTGAAGACTCGTCGGCGCGCCGGGCCCTGATCGTCGCCGCCGACTACATGATTACCCGCGACCGGTAACCTTTCCTCCCGCTCACTCTTTTCCCCACCATGGTGTCGGCGAGAAGACGGGCACAGGGCCGGGCGTCAGGTGAGTGCCTTTCCGGTATCACACATTCACGCCGACCACTTTTCACAGGAGCACGAAACCATCATGGCCCAGATTTTCCCCTTTCGCGGTGCGCGCTACGATGCCACCCTTGCCGGTGCGGCACGCGATGTCGCTGCGCCTCCCTACGACATCATCGACGCGGCCGGTCAGAAAGCTCTCTACGACCGAAACCCGCACAACGTCATTCGCCTGGAACTGGGTATGGACCAGCCCGGTGACGGCCCGACCAACAACCGCTACACCAGAGCCGGCGCCACGCTCGCGCAATGGATGCAATCGGGCGCGCTGAAACGGGACCCGCAGCCGACGATTTACTACCACACCATCGAATATGTTCCGCCGGGAGCCGATCCGAAGGGCCCGAGAAAAACGCTGCGGGGATTCATTGCCACGTTCAAGCTGGAAGAGTTCGGCACCGGAGCCATCTATCCGCACGAAAACACCCGCGCCGCCGCCAAGACCGATCGCTTGAATCTCATGGAAGCTTGCCGCGCGAATTTCAGTCCGATCTGGTCGCTCTATTCCGATCCCCAGGACACCATCCTGTCGGCCTTGGCACAGGCGGCAAAATCGATTGCGCCATCCGTAGAATTCCGCGACGATGTCGGCTTCGAGCAACGCCTCTGGGCCATCTCCGATCCGGCCGTCACTCAGAAAGTGGTGGCGGCGATGGCCAGCAAGCCCATCTTCATCGCCGACGGCCATCACCGGTACGAAACGGCATTGAATTATCAAAAGCTGCGCCGCCAGCAGGCCGGCCAAACAGGGACCGTTCAGGGTTTGCAGCCCTACGACAGCGTCCTCATGCTCCTCACGCCGATCGAAGATCCGGGACTCACCGTGTTGCCCACACACCGTGTGACGACGACGCCGTTGCCGTCGTTCGATCAAGTGAAGGCGCTGTTTGCCGACACCTTCGACCTGCAGGAATATCCGTTTACGAGCCAGACACAAGCCGCGGTTCGTGCACAATTCATCGACGCGATGCGGACACAAGGCCGAACCACCCCGATGTTTGGATTGGCGCTCAAGGGCCGCGCGGCCTATCTGACCCTGGCCCTCAAGGCCGCGCATCGTCCGCCGGACAGCGCTTCGCCCCGCACCAAGCTGGATGTCTCACTCCTGCAACAGTTGGTCGTCGCGAAGCTCTGTCCAACACAGCAGGAACAGGAAGCCATTCTCTATACCAAAGACGACCACGAAGCTTTGGATTGGGCCGCAAACGGCACCGGCACAGGCGCGTTGCTCTTGAACGCCACTAAGGTGAGTGAGGTCAAGGATGTGGCCACGGCAGGCGAACGGATGCCGCACAAGTCCACCTACTTCTTCCCGAAACCGTTGACCGGGCTGGTCATGAACGTCATGGAGGGATGAGGGATGGGCTGGGAAAGTGCTCCTCGTGCTCGGTGCATGCGCGCAATGAGGAACCCCTTCCCCGCCTCATCTGATAGCGGTAGTTGAGGACATGAAAGCCAAACTGCTCATTGTCGACGACGACGCGGATATCGTCACCGTGCTGGAGGATCGGCTGCAAGCCTCGGGCTATACGACGGTCATCGCCCGGGACGGACAACAGGCGCTGGATCAGATCGAACAGGAATCCCCCAACCTGATTCTCCTCGATCTCGACCTCCCGAAACTGACCGGCATTCAAGTCCTCAAGCGGCTCGCTCAGATCAAGCCCGTCGAAGATCTGCCCGTCATCGTCATGACTGCGCACGGATCGGTGAACGCCGCCGTCGAGGCGATGAAGGAAGGCGCCTACGACTTTCTCACCAAGCCACTGGACAAAGATCACCTCCTCATCGTCATCCGCAAAGCCCTTGAGCGTGACTCACTCAAGCGGCAAGTCGCCTACCTGCGCTCGGAAGTCGACGGCCGTTACGCCAACATCATCGGCACCAGCCCGACCGTCCGCACCGTCGTCGAAGCCGCACAGCGGGCCGCACGCTCCGACGCCAGCGTCCTGTTACTTGGGGAAAGTGGCACCGGCAAAGAACTCTTCGCCCGCTCCATCCATCAATGGAGCCATCGGCACGCCATGCCGCTGGTAGTGATCAACTGTGTCGCGTTGACGGAAACCCTGCTGGAGAATGAACTCTTCGGCCACGAACGGGGGGCCTTTACCGGCGCCGACCGGCAGCAAAAGGGCAAGCTGGAAATGGCAGACGGAGGGACCGTCTTTCTCGATGAGATCGGCGACATGTCGCTGCCGTTGCAGGCGAAACTTTTGCGCGTCTTGCAAGACAGGGAGTTTCAGCGTGTGGGCGGCACCCGAACGGTCTCCGTGAATATCCGGATCATTGCCGCGACGAATAAAGATCTCCGGCAAGCGGTGAAGGCCGGGCAGTTCCGCGAAGATCTCTACTTCCGCCTCAACGTCATTACCCTCACCCTGCCGCCGTTGCGGGAGCGCCGCGAAGATATTCCCGCCCTCGCGCAATTTTTCCTCGAACGGCATGCGCGGGAAGCCAAGCGCCCAACGGCGACGCTCAGTACGGCCTCGCTGGAGGCCCTCACGCACTATCCCTGGCCGGGGAACATTCGCGAATTGGACAATGTCATTGCCCGGGCCGTCGTACTCAGTCCGACCGATGCGATTGAACCGGACATGATCGCGTTGCTTCCGGAGGACGCCCACCTCTGCCGGGAAGAAGGACCAGGACTCCCGTACCTCGATCTGCCGTATCACGAGTCGATGGACGCGCACAGCCGCCACATCATCACACGAGCGATTGAAAAATCCTGTGGGAACCAGACGCGCGCAGCCGAACGCCTGCACTTGCAGCGCACCTATCTGGCTCGCCTGATTAAGCAGCAACGTGACCGGCCGGAAGGACGATTCGACCACGGGACAGAATCGCATGAGAGCTAGCGGGGGGTCAGGCCGAAGGAAGCTTTCGGTCCTCCAAACGCAGCAGGCCGGCCTTCACATCCCGCTCGGCCTGTCCGTAGCGTTCCGGCGTCCCCACATCGGACCAATACCCCTTCAGGTCATAGCCCAACAATGATTCGCCTCGACCGATCGCGGCCACATAGGGATCGATAATCGACGACGCCACTTCTCGTGGAATATCCCGCAAGAGCCGGGAATGCAGAATGTGGATGCCGGCAAACATGCGCGGCTGTGTCGGCAGGGCCGTCTCCGCCCGACCTTTCCCATTGATCCGGACGATGCGATCGTCTGCCCCGACTTCGACGAGTCCCCACTTCACCGCATCGGGATCTTCTCTCAGCACGAGCGTCGCCTGGGCCTTGCGGTCATGATGGAACGCGCACAGCGCCGCGAGGTCCAAATCAAACAGCGTATCGCCGTTCAGAATCAAGACCGCCTCATTCGAGAAGTACCGCTCCGCCTGCTTGATCCCCCCGCCCGTCCCTAAAATGATGGGCTCGTGCGAATAGAGCAGTCGCAACCCGAACTGCGCGCCGCTCCCCAGCGCCTGCTCGATCATCGGGCCGAGATGATGCAGATTAATAACGACATCGCGGAATCCGTGCTGCTTCAGCAGCATCAAATTCCACACAATGAGCGGGGTGCCGGCAACCGGCAGCAGCGGTTTGGGAATCGTGTTAGTCAGCGGCCGGAGGCGGGTTCCGAAACCCGCCGCGAGGATCATCGCTTTCACTGCAATTCCGGCACATACGGCGTGAGATGCTTGCGCAACACGGCGAGTTCGGGATAGTGCTGCAAATTCCGTTTCACATACCCCAGTACGCGCGGGATATCGGCCAGGAATTTGGGATTCCCCTTCACCCGGTCGATGTACACAAACCGCCCGGCGGCTTTCATGTTCCGTTGAATACTCGTGAGATCGAACAACCGCCGAAAAGCCTCGCGGTTGGTCCAGACATGCCGATGCTCGGCCAGCAGATCGAGGTAGTAATTGACCAGCCGGTCCACCAGCGGTTCATCGAGAGCGATGTAGGCATCACGCAACAGGGACGCTAAATCGTACGTCGCCGGACCCATCAGCGCGTCCTGAAAGTCGATCACGCCCAGGCGTAGTCCGTCGACCATGAGATTGCGCGAATGATAATCGCGATGGGTGAACACACGCGGCTGTCCCGCCAGATGTTCGGAGATTTTTTCAAATTCCCCGCGGATCGCTGTCCAATCGTCCGAGCACATCGGCTTGCCCTGGCGCGCGACAATCCCGTACTCCAGGAAATGATCAAACTCCCACATAAGCAACGGCACGTCGAAGCTCCGGTGGAACGCCAGACAGCCGGGATCGGCCGGCGACGATGCTTTCACCTGCATCTGAACCAAAATATTAATCGCTTGTCGGTAGCGGGCCTCCAGGCCCGGCGCATCGGCATCGCGCACCGCTTCCGCCAGCGTCAGATCGCCGAAATCTTCGAGGTACAACAACCCGGCAGCATGATCATAGTAATGCAACGTCGGAACCGACACGCCGGCTTTTCCGAGATGCGCCAGAACATTCAGGAACGGCAACTCGGTGATCTGATGCATCGCTCCGCTGACCGCTTCTTCCGATTGCTTAAACCCTTCCGGCTCCGCCAATTGCATGAGGATCACGGAATGGGGCGGCCCGCCGGCCAGGACCGCGCGGAAATAGCGTCGATTCGACGCATCCCCCGGCAAGGGCTGGAGTTCACGCAAGACCAGACCGGGGCTGAGCCGCGATTCAATGGTGCGAGCGACAAGGGCTTGATCTGGCGGTGAGAGAGGCCCCTTGGGTGGGGCCGGGTTCGCAGTAGTCATACGCGCCGGATTATACAGAGCGATCTCACGGTTTGTCACGAACGCTGCGGGAATTGATCAGCAAGAGCAGACCAGGCACGCCCCATTGGCAGCAGTCAGATACGCCGGGCTATATCGAGTGGCCCCAAAGGTTGTCGTGGACACAGCCTCAATCTGTCAGCGCGAACGGACCCCGGGAAGAAAGGGCGCGATCCAGGTCATGCCCGACAACCGGTGAGCGGCCACCGCCCCCAACATCGAGCCCGTCACGTCCGCCAGCCAATCCTGCCAGCTCGACTCACGAAACGGCACGAACAATTGATGGATCTCGTCGGTCACTCCATACAGGGACGCCGTCAGAATCGAGAAGACCACCGCCCGGGACGCCGCCGTCCCCGGCACTCCCCAGCGAAACGCCCGATAGCACAACCCGCTGAGCCCTGCATATTCCAGCGCGTGCAGCACTTTGTCGTTCACCGCCCCGAACAGCGACGGCAGATCGTCATCGGGATGCGATTGCGCCGACAGATAAAAGATCAGTCCGGCATAGCCGACGACAGGTCCCCAGTACGCTGCGAAGCGGCGCCATCCCGATTCTCCGGTCTGCTCAGTCACGATACAAACTCCTCTCTTCGTTGCGCGTCTCGCACCCCTATGACATACTTCAAAAAACGAAAGAAATCACGCGCCAATGAAGAACGTCCACGTCTGTTTTGTCTGGCACATGCACCAGCCCTACTACACCGACCCGATTGCGGGAACGGCGAGTATGCCCTGGGTGCGCCTCCATGCCACTAAAGCGTATTTCGATATGGCCCATCTGCTGGAGAAGTTCCCGGCAGTGAAGGCGACCTTCAACTTCACGCCGTCGTTGTTACTCCAGCTTCAGGAGATCGGCAACGGCACCGTGCGCGATTTGTTTCTTGAACGGGCCCAACGTCCCGCCGCTGAATTGACACCGGAAGAACAGGCCTTCCTGATTCGTCATTTCTTCTCAGCCAACTGGGCCACGATGGTGCGTCCGTTCTCACGCTATCACGAGCTGTTGGTGAAACGCGGCCCCGACGTCTCGGGACCGGACCTCGCCAAAGTCGCCCGCCAGTTTTCGACCCAGGATTTTCTGGACCTGCAGGTCTGGCACAACCTGGCCTGGTTCGGATATGGCCCGCTCCAGCGCTATCCGCGTCTGGTTGCGCTCCGCAACAAGAACCGCAACTTCACCGAGGACGACAAACACGAAGTCCTCGCCCTACAGCGCGTCGCCATTCAAGAGATTGTCCCGCTCTACCGCCGACTCCTCGACCGGGGTCAGATCGAACTCACCACCACCCCGTTTTTCCATCCGATCCTGCCGCTCGTTATCGACACCGATATCAATCGCCGGGCGCGTCCCGACTTGCCCCTGCCCTCCCGGTTTCGCGCGCCGGAAGATGCGGAAGCACAGCTCCAGCAGGCCGTCGACTTTCACCGCAAGACCTTCGGTCAGCCGCCGGTCGGACTCTGGCCGTCAGAAGGCTCCGTCTGTCCTGAGCTGCTCCCGCTGGCCCATCGCGCCGGACTCCGTTGGCTGGCGACCGATGAGGGCATACTCGCCCGCTCGTTCGAATTGAGCAATCGCTCATGGCACCGGCACACCGATCTCTACCAAGCCTATCGCGCGGGAGAATCCGGCCGCACCATGACGATGGTCTTTCGCGACCGCGATATTTCCGATGCCTTTGGTTTCGTGTACCACAAAACCAACCCGGACTCAGCCGCGGACGATGTGCTCCGCCGCCTCCGAAACATTATTCACAACGCCTCGCAGGAACAGATCCTCATCCCCATCATTCTTGATGGCGAAAATCCCTGGGAGCATTATCATGACGGCGGCGAACACTTCCTCTCGCGCCTCTATCGCGCGTTCACCGCACATGAATTAGATCAGGAACAGGCCGTCCAACTGACGGCCTCCACCATGTCGGACGGCCTCGCCGCAGTCCCGCCCACACAACACCTGCCCGCTCTCCATTCAGGATCCTGGATCAATCAGGATTACAAAATCTGGATCGGGCATCAGGAAGACAACCGCGGCTGGGACCTCCTCGGCCATACTCGCACCCGTCTCATGGAGGTCGCCCCAACCCTGCCTGCAGACCGTGCGGAGGCGGCCTGGCAGGAACTCTATGCCGCCGAAGGCAGCGACTGGTTCTGGTGGTACGGCGACGATTTCGACACCGACTACAAGCAGGAATTCGATCGACTCTTCCGCACCCACTTGCGCAACGTCTGGCTCTTTATGGGGCTCACGCCCCCCGATCGATTGAACCAGCCGATCTGTGCGATGACCCAGCAAGCCGCAGCCGATCGCATTACCCAGCCGGTCACCATCCTCACCCCCACCATCGACGGCCTGGTGACAGACTTTTTCGAATGGCGCGGAGCCGGGACCATTACGACGCAACCGCCGCTGGGAGCTATGTGGAAGGCCGAAGGGTTGTTCACCGCGATCTACTTTGGCTGGAGCCACGACCATCTGCTCTTGCGGCTCGACCCGGATAGCGCTGCGCAGCCACGGCTCAATGGATTGGGGATGGAGATCACACTCCATGGGCCGCAGCACAGCTTCCGCCTCTCCTGCTCGCTGGCTCCGTCCGGACCGGAGTCCTTCACCCTCTTCCAGCAGAGCGAGTCGGACAGCTGGCGGGAGATCGGTCCCTATCGTTCGATTTGCCGGCGCACCATTTTAGAACTGGCGATCCCGATGAAGGACCTCCACCTTGAAGCGGAACAAGAGGTGCGCCTGAGTCTCGTGATTCTCGAACATGGCTTGGAAGTGGCCCGTTACCCGCATCATGCACCGGCCGTCCTGACGGTACCGGGGCCGGAGTTTGAAGCGGGACTGTGGAGAGTGTGAGTGGAATAGTCCCTGCGCGTTGGGCGAGGTGTTGATCGTTGTGAAATTTGGCGCTGCCTAAGACCCTCGGGATTCAGCGCTCAGTGCGGTTCAGATACTACGGAGTAATGCTATGCCTGACTTAAGACGTGATCCTATTGTCGGTCGCTGGGTGATCATTTCGACCGAGCGAAACGGCCGGCCGCATGATTTTGCCCAGATGCAACCAGCGAAACCCATCGCCACCGCGATCTGTCCATTTTGCCCCGGACAGGAACGGCTCACCCCGAAAGAAATTATGGCCTATCGGCCGCAACCCGGCGAAGCGAACTCACCGAACTGGACCGTCCGCGTCATCCCGAACAAGTTTCCCGCCTTGCAGGTGGAGGGCGACATGGGCCGGGAAGGCATCGGGTTGTATGACCGGATGAACGGCGTGGGCGCGCATGAAGTCATCATCGAATCGCCCGGCCATAAGGAAGGCCTCGCCGATCTGCCTACGAAAAAAATCGAGGATGTCCTCTGGGCCTATCGCGATCGTATGATCGATCTCCGAAAAGATCTGCGCTTCCGGTACATCCTGATCTTCAAAAACCACGGCGCCGCGGCCGGCGCCACGTTGGAACATAGCCACTCACAACTTATCGCCCTGCCCATCGTCCCGACCAGCGTGGCGGATGAACTCGACGGCTGCCGGGCCCATTACGAACAAAAAGAACGCTGCATCTATTGCGACATCCTCCGGCAGGACCTCTCCGACGGTAACCGAATCGTGGCGGAGAATCCTGAATTCCTCTGCGTCACGCCCTATGCGCCGCGCTTCCCGTTTGAAATGTGGATCCTTCCGAAGCGCCATGCCGCATACTTTGAAGAGAGCCAGAAATCGCAATTCGAATTTCTGGCTCCGATTCTTTCCGAGTCCCTGCGTCGCATGGACAAAGCCCTCGGCCGCCCTTCCTACAATTTCATCCTTCACAGCTCCCCGTTGCACGAAAAGACCGGCGACTACTACCATTGGCACCTGGAAATTATTCCCAAACTTACCCAGGTGGCCGGCTTCGAATGGGGCACTGGTTTCTACATCAATCCCGTCGCGCCCGAAGAGTCCGCCAAGTTCCTGAGGGAAGCGGAGCTCTAGGTGCCCGTTCGTTTCCGCATTGAAGATCCCACGCTCGCCGCGCCTCTCCGCCAGATCGAACACCTGATTCGCCGGGCTGGCGGTAGGCTCTGGCTGGTGGGCGGGTGTGTGCGAGATCTGATGCTTGAACGGCAGCCGCGCGATCTGGATCTTGAAGTATCCGGCATTCCTCCCGGCCAGTTGCACGCCATGCTCACGGAGCACTTCTCCGTCCAGTTCGTCGGTCGGGCCTTCGGCGTATTCAAGCTCAACGGCCTGCCGATTGATGTCTCGCTCCCCATGCGCCGTCCTTTGAATGACGCCACGATCCCCGGCCTGCTCCACCTGGCCGATCCGGAGATGGAGATCGACGAAGCCCTCTCACGCCGCGACTTCACGATCAACGCGATGGCCTGGGATCCCGACACGCTGGATTTTCACGATCCCTTCCACGGCCGCGACGATCTCAAGACCGGCACCTTACGGCATGTCTCCGAACGATTTTCAGAAGACCCGCTGCGGGTGCTGCGCGGGATGCAACTCGCCGCGCGCTACAACCTGACGGGGGCGCCGGAGACCGTGGCGCTCTGCCGTTCCCTCACACAGGACCGTCTCCCGAGCGAACGGATCTGGGAGGAATGGAAAAAGTTTCTACTCCGAGGCGTCATACTCTCGAAAGGGCTGCAGTGGCTCAACGATTGCGACTGGCTCCGGCTCTACCCGGAACTCGCAGCGCTGCGCGGGTGCCCGCAAGACCCGGTATGGCATCCGGAAGGGGATGTCTGGATTCACACGCTCCATTGCCTGGATTGGTTCGCCGGCGAACGCACCGGGCAGGCGGAGGATGATCTGACGGTCGGGCTTGGCATCCTCTGTCATGACTTCGGCAAACCCGCCACGACAAAGGAAGAGTTCGGGCACATCACCTCGCGCGGCCACGAAGCTGGGGGGGAAGCCCCGACCAGAGCATTCCTTGCCCGACTTACCAATCAAACCGGCCTAGCCGATGAGGTCGTGGCCCTCGTGCTATGTCACCTTCGCCCCTACGCGCTTTACGATGGACAGGCGTCCGACAGTGCGGTTCGCCGCCTGGCCAGGCACGTAGGCCGTATCGATCGCCTCGTGCGCGTGGCGCGCGCCGATCATGCCGGGCGGCCGCCGAAACCGTTCGATGGCTTTCCCGCCGGCGAGTGGTTGCTTGAAAAAGCTCGGGGTTTGGACGTCGAAGCGCAGGCTCCGGCCCCCATCGTAATGGGCCGGCATCTGCTCACCATGGGAATTTCACCGGGGCCGGAGATGGGCACATACCTCGAGGACTGCTACGAAGCTCAGTTGGACGGCTTGTTCACGACGCTCGACGGAGGCCTGGCTTATATACGCCAACAACTCCCCCTGTCGAGCTAACCTCACCTATCGTTTCACAAATCTAGTGCACCGCGCACCCGACACCTCTCGCCTCTTGCTCCCTCACGCATCGGCATCATATGATCTCCCCATGCAGGTACAACTGAGCCACCCGTCCAGAGCCATTGAAATCAAAGGTCCGAAAAAGGCCAAAGACCTCCTGAAAGAGCTCAACCTCGTCGTGGAGGCACACTTGGTCATTCGTGGCGATGAACTGGTGACCGAAGACGAGATGCTGTATGACCAGGACCAGATTGAAATCCGTCCGGTGATCTCCGGCGGTTCCCCGCGCCTCGCGAGCGATCGATGAATTGCACGAAATGCAAAACTAGAGCGGTCATCGATCTCCCGCGCCACAATGCCGCCTTCTGCAAAGATTGTTTCAACTACTATGTGCACGACCAGGTCGGCCGGGCCATCAAGTCCGAGAAGATGTTCGGGAAAGACGACCGCATCCTCGTGGCGGTGTCGGGCGGCAAAGACAGCTTGGCGCTTTGGGACGTCCTCCTCAAGATGGGCTACAAGGCCGACGCGCTCTACGTGAACCTCGGGATCGGCGGGTATTCGGAAGTGTCCCATGCCAAAGTGGTCAAATTTTCTGACACCGTGGCCGCCCCGCATGGCGCAGTCCTGCACGTCCACACCGTCGAACAGGAAGCCGGCGCCGGCATTCGCGAACTAGCGATGCTGATTCACCGGCCGACCTGTAGTACCTGTGGCACGATCAAGCGCTACCAGTTCAATCGCGTGGCGCTGGAACAGAAGTACGACGTGATGGCAACCGGCCACAATCTCGACGACGAAGCGGCGCGCCTCCTGGGCAACGTGCTCCGCTGGCAGGAAGAATATCTGGATAAGCAGTCGCCCAACTTGCCAGCTTCGCTCGACGGGTTCGCCAAGAAAGTAAAACCGCTCTTTCGCTTGTCCGAACGCGAATTGGCCGCCTATTCGGTGTTGAACCGGATCGACTACATCGTTGAGGAATGCCCGATGTCGAAAGGGGCTCGAACACTGCTCTATAAGGAAGTGTTGAATCGCCTTGAAACGGAATCACCCGGTACCAAACAGGCCTTTTATTGCGGCTTTCTCGATAAGCAGCGCAAGCCGGAAGCCTCCCCGACCACGATGGCCGAGAAAGACCAGGCCATGCTGCACCCCTGCACAACCTGCGGGCAACCGACCACCGCCGAAATCTGTTCCTACTGTAAGATGATGGCGCGAGCCAAAGTCCATTCTGCCTCATAAACTCTTTACGATTTATCTACCC
Source organism: Nitrospira lenta (assembly GCF_900403705.1). Lineage (NCBI taxonomy): Bacteria > Pseudomonadati > Nitrospirota > Nitrospiria > Nitrospirales > Nitrospiraceae > Nitrospira > Nitrospira lenta. The sequence goes on from NZ_OUNR01000017.1 coordinate 333,083, forward strand.
ATGACTCAACGATCTTATTGGATTCATATTCTTAGCCTTGCCCTGCCACTGCTCCTCACAATACACGGGCTGCCCTCCTCAGCCGCCGCATCCGATGAGCCCGCGTCAACGCCGGTCGGCACTCACACCATAGGGTTCACAGCCGGCCCCTTCTTTCCTCTACGCGTAGGACCCAGCCAAACGTCGAAGCTGTTCGGGGAAGCCATCATGCCTTCATGGATGGTGACCATTACGGAACCAATCGGTACGGGCTGGTACCAAGGCCAACTGGCTCTCGGCGCAGAACTCGCCGCCATCCATACGCATAGTCCGATAACAGCCTATGGCGTCGGGTTGACCCCGAAAATAGTCTACACCTCTACGGCATTTGGACGAGTGCGCCCGTTCATCGAAGGAGGCGGAGGACCGGCGTGGACGGATCTGGGCGGTCGGACTCCCGAGCAGCCCGGACAGTTTAATTTTCTCGTGTGGGGAGGCGCCGGAGGCGCGTACACGTTCGCGCCTGGCTGGGCCGTTCAAGCCGGGTATCGCGTCATGCACATCTCTAACGCAGGCACTCGCTCTCCCAATTCCGGACTGAATTTTGGACTTCCCTTTATCGGCCTGACCTATCAAACATTCTGATTCGTCTATTGCTCGAACTGCCGCCCGCGACATCGTTCGAACAGCTACCGGCTCCCCTAAGAATCCGCTTCAACAAAATTGAACACTCACTATGAAGAAACCGTAGGTATTCACCCCCCCTTTTGGTGTGTAGTAACGACCCTCGCAATATGATGTTATCGCCTCTATCAGCCAGGGCACTTCCATCGTTCCCTGGAACTGCGAGGCATGTCTGGCTATGCTCGAACGCGTCCTATATGTGGTGAACCTCGACCCCTCAAATAAATATGGGTCGCTCGAAGAGCAGATCTTCCTTACAAGCGAAGCCGTTGCCAAACAGGGTGGGGTCTTTATCCCTGCTTTCTCAGCAGCACTGCCGGCAAAGGAAGAACAACGATACAGACTGGCAGGACTGGCAGCGACATCGTTGCCCCTCGGGCGATTCAACATCCTCACCCTTCGCAAACTACAGCAGTTGATCGATCAGCATCGTATTGATGTGGTCCATTGGAATCTCTACCATCCCATCAACGGATATGCGGCGGCCTTGCGTCTCACGCGACCCAGGTTACGGCACTATCTTACCGATCACAACTCCAGACCAACCTCTTTTCGTCGCACCCGGCATGCGCTCTCAAGCGCATGCAAGAAACTGATGCTTGGGAGCTACTCAAAAGTTCTTGCTGTCAGCAACTATGTCTTATTGGAATTAGAGCGACAAGCCATTTGGTGTAACCTTGGCAGATATCACCACTTCGTGAATACAAGCCGTTTCCAGCCCGACGCTGTCATACGTTCAACCATGCGATGTTCCCAAGGGGTTGAGAAAGTGTTTGTGGTCCTGGTCGTGGCGCACCTCATTCAGGAGAAAGGTGTACATGTTGCCATCCAGGCCCTCAAGGACCTTCCCACCAATGTCGCACTCTGGATTGTCGGAGACGGGCCGGAACGACTGTCGCTTGAACACACGGCCGAATCTCTAGGTGTCCGTGAGCGAATCACGTTCTGCGGTCTGCAAGCAGAAGTGAGTCCGTTCATGCAGGCTGCTGACTGCTTCGTTTGCCCATCCTTATGGGAAGAAGCAGCGGGCCTGGTTATCCTTGAAGCGATGGCTTGCGGTCTGCCAGTGATCGGGAGTGCTGTCGGAGGCATCCCTGAATTCATTACGCAAGGCCAAACTGGATCGCTTTTTCCAGCCGGAGATCATGTGGCCCTCGCAGCCCATATTTGCCACCTCTATTCATCAGGGGCACAGCGGGAAGAAATGCGGGTGAGAGCCAGGGCCCTGGCAGTCGCACAGTTTTCCCATGAGTCGCGGGTCTCCGATGCCGTCGCTATATACAACACAACATGCCTTGAGGTGCGGTGATGGCACATGATCTAACGAACCAACTCGACCGTGACGGCATTGTGATACTCCCGGAATTTATCGCCGGGCCTCAACTACTGGGGATGCAACAAGCCTTTGAAACTCGCTTGCGGCACATGGCATGGAACGACACGATGGGGTATGAACGCACCGAGATGTATCGCCACATGATCCAGGATGTGCTGCTTCTGGACCAAGGATTCCTCGACGTCGCGCTGCACCCGCTTATCCTCCAAGTGCTCAAGGAATATATCGGGTCTCAGTTCCAGCTTGTCGAAGCAAAGGGGTGGCTATCTCTCCCGACCAAGAACAACTTTCACGGGTGGCACGGCGATGCCTGGTATGATCAACACGCGGTCTCAACGATACCCAGAGAAGTGAAGCTTGCCATTTACTTGACCGATGTTCGCTCGGGCGCTTTCACCTATATCAAGGGGAGCCACCGCAAACAACACCCCCGGCTTGTTCAGAGTCATGAACTAGCACAAGTTCCCAGGGAGCGGATCATGGAAGTTCCGGGGACTGCCGGCTCAGCTGTTCTGTTTGACACCTCTGGAATCCACCGGCAGGCCACGCCCGTCTTGGAGCCTCGACAAGCGGTGTTCCTGAATTATCACGACCCCAGTATCCCGCTCCAGCAAGAAGACGTTGAATATTATCGATACCACCCTCTCCTTCTCAATGCCGCTTTTCTGGGAAACCTCACACCGGAGGGCCAACGGGTCTTGGGATTTGGCGACAAGAGGAACTATCAGCACGGCTTCGAACGCCGACGTCGCCATGCCTTCCTAGAAGGCATCAGCCGATCCCTTCTAGAATCCTCACTACAGATAAACCAAGCCCTCTATTATCCTCGGAGGGCTCTGGCCAAGGCCAGGAACCTCTTACGGCACTAGGAGAACTATTGGGTAGCGCTCTTCGGCCTAGACATCCTAATACCGAACTGCGTTGGACGTTCCATCGGGCAGAGCTCATGCGCCTCTCCACCAATTAGGAAGGTTTCAATGCGCGCCAGACGAATATTCCTATTGATCTGCTTTTCAGGTCTCCTGCTCGCCGTCACGGCCTTTGCCTCTGAACTTGCATTGAGAGCCTCAGGCCACATCTCCACCGCCAGCATCCACGCCATCTCAAACGCTGACTTTGTACGGGTGCCGGGCATGTTCGAACCGAGCCAATCCGTGGAGGAGACCCCTCATCCCAAACTTCACTACCATGCGACAATCAACTCGCTCGGCTATCGAGGGCCTGAATTTCAACGAATCAGTCCTCCTCACGTTATTCGAATCCTCTGCCTCGGGGATTCCGGAACATTCGGCCAGTTTGTGAACGATGATGAAACGCTCTCCGCAAATCTGGAACGGATGCTACGACAAGAAGGGAATTCCGTCGAGGTCATCAATGGTGGAGTACCCGGCACAACTATTGTGGATCAAGTAGAGATACTCAAACGAAGCATGAGCCTTGCGCCGGACATCGTCATTCTCACATTCAGCGAAAATGATATTACCGACTTGGAAGCGGAGCCCTCTCAATTCGCAGCCCTTGCGGAAAACCGGAGGGTCAAGGGCCGGACAGGACTGAAAACCGTCTATGAACTCATTCGAGACACAGCCCTCTTCAATTACTTCTTAAAAGTCAGAGCGACCTGGAATACCTACTCGGCGCCCCATGTATCCGCCGATGTACCCAGTTCAAGTCCTGAGGACTCGGCAACCCGGCATGAACAGCTCTGGGCAACATATGCCCATCACCTGGAAACCATGCTCCAGACTCTATCCAACAGAAATATCCGATTGATCTTCAACGGCTATCCGACACATCAACGGATCGGAGCCGACACATTTACGGATGATCGGAGTCGCATTCAACTCAGCCGGGCTGAATCCTTGGCGAGGGAAATGGGAATACCCACGGTTTCGCTCCTCCCTTCCTTCAGAGAAACCGGGCTGACGAAGGAAGAACTTTATCATTTACCGTACGACGGACATGCCAATCGGATGGGGTACGTGATTCAAGCTACCGCGCTCCTTCCAGCCTTACGTGAGTCAATCCAAGAAGCTCGCAACAATATCTCTCCGGCCTCACAGCCCTAGAGATGACAAAGCAGAACGAAAGAACCAACGCCACGGTAAGCCGAATCCCTTGATATGATGCCATGCTCGGAAACCTGATCCAGAGAAAGAGTCCAACCCTTCTGGTTTTTGTTGTCTTTCCCCTATCGCTCCTTGTAGCGATCGCCCTGTTCACTCAATCCGTTTTGGCTACAGAATCTGATTTCATCGGCCGCTGGAATCTCACCCTTTTCGAAGTGGATGGTTATGCTTCTGCCTGGCTAGAAATTAAGCCCACTGCAAGCAAGAACAAGAGCGGTCAGCTGGTATGGATCTTCGGCGGGGCTGAGCCCCTAGAGGATGTTTCGATCACAGAAGGCATTCTGTCCTTCTCTCATCAGTTCATGGGGAAACGGCTACACTTCACCGCCAGATATGCAGGAAACACGCTAACAGGAACGGCAACGGACCACCGTTCTACCATTCGATGGATTGGAGTACGTGCGCCGGAGTTGCGGACACCTACTGCGCTACGGCAAGGAGCGCCGTTGGCCCTTTTTACCGGCCACACACTCTCTGGTTGGACATTGCGTAACGGATCCTCACCCTATTGTTGGCATATCGAAGAGAGCGTCTTATTCAACGACCACTCCTGCGCCGATTTGAGATCGAACGTCAACTTCATGAATTTTCATCTCCATCTAGAGTTCCGGCTAGATGACGAAGGCGGGAGCGGAGTATACCTGCGAGGCCGATACGAGGTCCAAATCACCACCGATGGGAATGGGCAGCCTGGCACTCGCTCGACCGGCGCTATCTTTGGGCATATCGCGCCGACCCTGTCGGTCGGAAAGCAACCAGGTGAGTGGCAAACACTTGAGGTCACTCTCATCGGAAGAGAGGTGGCCGTACGGTTGAACCATCACACTGTGATCGCCAACGAACGCATTCCAGGACCCACGGGTGCCGCCCTCGACAGCAATGAAGACCGGCCCGGCCCCATCATGCTGCAGGGAGATCATGGTCGTGTATCTTTCCGCAATATCGTGATCACCCCATTTCTCAATGAAATCCCTTAGCGCCTCGCCCAGATACCAATTTTGACAACACACCAGCCCAATGACCCAAGCCCACTACTAGCCCCCTTGCTCACTCCCCCAAGGGAGCCCAGCCTGATCATGTCTATTGCAGACAAGCCGCACGGACCGTTCATCCCTTGCAAAGCTGGGGATTGACCCCGTAAGCTACGGAATTATCTTCTCTTCCAGAACACTCGACACGAAAGCACTGCACCATGGCAAATTCTGGTCGCGACTACTATCAGGTTCTCGGCCTCCCGCGCACGGCTTCGGCCGATGAGATCAAGAAGGCCTATCGCCGTCTCGCCCGCCAGTTTCATCCCGATATGCACAGTGGCGCCAAGAAAACCGAGATGGAGAAGAAATTCAAGGAAATGAACGAGGCGCATGAGGTCCTCTCCGATCCAGACAAGCGCAAAAAATACGATCAACACGGCACCCAATGGGAACAGGCCGAAGCCTATGAGCGGGCCCGCCAAGCCGCTGGAGCCCAGAACCGTGGCCAGGCGCACTCGTTCAGCGGCGAGGGATTTTCCGATATCTTTGAGAATCTCTTCGGAGGCCGCGGACGAGCTGCCGGCCAGCACGAATTTTCGTCATCCGGTGAAGATCTGGAAACGGAAGTCGATCTATCCCTCCGGGAAGTCCTGCGCGGCGTCACCAAACGGATCAACCTCATGGAGCCGGTCCCCTGCTCCACCTGCCGCGGAAGCGGCGCAGTAAAAAACCGTCCCTGCCAAGCCTGTCTGGGATCTGGCCATCGGATGGAGTCCACTTCCATCGAAGTCAAAATTCCCGCCGGCGTCCAGAACGGAACCAGAGTCCGCGTGCCGGGGAAGGGCCAGCTAGGAACAAACGGCGGCCGGCGCGGTGATCTCTACTTGCACGTCACGCTCATGCCGAACAAGATCTTCCGCCAACAAGGCACCGACCTACATGCCAACCTGCCGGTCTGGCCCTGGGAAGCCGCGCTCGGCGCCGAAGTCATGGCGCCCACGTTGACGGACGCGGTCCGCGTGAAAATTCCCGCCGGCAGTCGCGCTGAAAGCAAGCTGCGATTGAAAGGGAAAGGACTCCCGACGGCGGCCGGAGGCCATGGCGACTTGTTCCTCACATTGCAGATCGTCTTGCCGTCCCCTTTGACGGAGGGGGAACAAAAGCTGTACGAACAACTGAGCCATTTGCGGACGGGCGATCCGCGCGCAGAACTATTGGCCGCCGCCCAACACAACTAGCCGCCTCCACCGTTCCTGATACAGGACTCTGCATGCCGCTTGTCGAATACGCCCTGCTGGCCTTTAGCTCTCTATTTGTCATCGTCGATCCGCTCGCAACCGTGCCGGCCTTTCTCGCCATGACTCCGCGCGATACGATGCAACAACGCCTGCGCATGGCCCGCGTCGCCTGCCTGGTGATGGTCGGAGTGCTGGCCGGATTTGCGCTGATCGGCCAATCGCTGCTGAACTTGCTGGGCATTACCCTCCCCGCCGTACAGGTCGCCGGGGCACTGGTGCTCCTCCTGGTGGCATTGGACATGCTCCGCGCTCAGCGTTCGCCGGTCATAGAAACGGCCGCAGAGACCGCGGAAGCCAGCGCAAAGGACGATATCGCCATCACTCCCCTAGCGATCCCTATGCTGGCGGGCCCTGCGGCTATTTCGACCGTCATCCTGCTGGACGCCCAAGCGACGGGATGGGCGCAGCGCGGCATCTTGCTGGCTTGCCTTGCGGTAGTCGGTCTGGCAAGCTACATTATCCTGGCGATCGGGGCGAAGGGAGCCATCTGGCTGACTCCGATGGCGGAAAAAATCATGACCCGGCTCATGGGGTTGCTGCTCGCTGCCCTCGCCGTGCAGTTCTTGTTTAACGGACTCAAGGGAGCAGGCGGGCTGTTACCGCAATAGCGCACTCGTCATCGTCATCACACGCGAGTTTAACCGAAGGAGGACCGCATGCAACGATCTCGTGCAGCAATCATGACTCTCACTCTCGCCACCGCCGTAAGCCTGACGCTGGGCACATCCGGCGCCTGGGCCGAAGGGTACGGCAAGGAAGGACATGCCGGCGGCGGACATAGCGCCATGGGCGGACATGGCATGGGCGGCATGATGCATAGCAGCACCGGCCACTTGATCCGCCATCTCCTCAAACACGAAAAAGACATCGGCCTCACGGCGGACCAAGTCGCCAAGCTGAAGGACATCCAACTCAATCTGGACAAAACCAGAATCAAGGCGGAAGCGGATATCCAGATCGCGGAGCGCGAGCTGAAGGCGCTGACCGACGACGAAAAGTCCGATCTTGGCGCCGTCGAAGCCAAGCTGAAACAGAGCGAAGATATGCAGGTCGGCCTGCGAATGACGTCCATCAAGACCAAGCGCGAGGTCCTAGGCCTCTTGACCGCTGAACAACGCGCCAAGGAAAAAGCCGAACACGACAAAGTGATGCAGGAACACAAGGGCGCCGGCAGCAAACACGGCAATCCTCACGGCGGCGGGGCGGCAAATCCCCACGGCGGAGCCAATCCCCACAAAGGCGCCAGCACCCCGTCGGCTCCCGGCAACATGTCCGTGCAATAACCTGTGTTCCGAAGGAGGTGGCCCATGAAATCCCTCGCACTCATCTTCACACTCGCAGTGGGAAGCGTGCTGACTCTCGGGACTCCTGCCTGGAGTGATAAGAAGAAGGGCGCGGAAGGCGAGGTGGCCACCTGGGCGAAAGACGCCACGGTCACGATCGAACAGGCGGTGAAAACTGCCGTGGAGAAAGTGCCCGGCACGGTCGTCGAGGCGGAACTTGAAAACAAACACGGCCAAATTACCTGGGAAGTGGACGTGCTCGGTGCGGACGGCAAGATGACCGAAGTCTGCATCGACGCCGTGACCGGAGCCGTGATCGGTACGGAAGCCAAGGACAAGAAAGACGAAATGAAGAAAGAAGGGAAGAAAGGAAAGTAGTTTTTCCTCTCTGATCTCTCACCAACAGTCGACCGCTCCCCAGGCTGATCAAAATGCCGTCCAGCAAGGCCGCAAGGAGAGAGGACCCCGAGGCGTACGCGGCAGGGTACGTTGAGGGGTCCGAACGACTGAGAACGACGCTGGAGGGCATTTTCAGCAGCCTGAAAGAAGGATGTTATGCCGAAAGAGTTGAAACTGAAGAGTCACGATTTATTGGTAGGACCTGGCCGGGCGCCGGCGCGAGCCATGCTGAAAGCGGTCGGGTTTACCGATGAAGACCTGTCCAAGCCCATCGTCGGAGTCGCCAACACCTGGATCGAGGTCATGCCCTGCAATTTTCACCTCCGGCGGTTGTCGGAACGCGTGAAAGCCGGTATCCGCGCCGCTGGCGGGACGCCGATTGAATACAACACGATCGCCGTCTCCGACGGCATTTCGATGGGCACCGAAGGGATGAAGGCTTCGCTGATCAGCCGTGAGGTCATCGCCGATTCGATTGAGCTGGTGGCTCGCGGCCATCTGTTCGACGCGGTCGTCGCGCTGTCCGGTTGCGACAAGACCATCCCCGGCACCGTGATGGCGCTCGCCCGATTGAACGTCCCGTCATTGATGCTGTACGGCGGGTCGATCATGCCGGGCCATTTCCAAGGGCACGATGTGACGATTCAAGATGTGTTTGAGGCTGTCGGCAAACACGCATCGGGCAAGATGACGAACGCCGAGTTGAAAGACCTCGAAGATCACGCCTGCCCAGGCCCCGGCGCCTGCGGCGGCCAGTTTACCGCCAACACCATGGCCATCGCGTTTGAGTTCCTGGGCATGTCGGCCATGGGCCGCAACGGTGTGCCGGCCATGGATGAACACAAAGACGATGTCGCCTTCGAAAGCGGCAAAATGGTGATGGAGCTCCTCAAGAAGGATCTGCGTCCCAAACAGATCATCACGCGCAAGTCGCTGGAGAATGCCATCGCCGCCGTGGCGACGACCGGCGGATCGACCAATGCCGTGCTGCATTTGCTGGCGGTGGCCCGGGAGATAGGCGTGAAGTTGACCATCGACGACTTCGACAAGCTGAACCGGAAAGTTCCGCTCCTCGCGGATCTCAAGCCGGGCGGTCGATTCACCGCGGCAGACCTTTTTGCCGCCGGCGGGACCACGCTCGTCGCCAAGCGGTTGCTGGATGCGGGCATTTTGCATCCGAATCAGCCGACCGTGTCCGGCCGCACGATCGGCGAAGAAGCCGCAGGAGCCAAGGAAACGTCCGGGCAACAAGTACTCCGGCCGCTCTCGAACCCGATCAAGCCCACAGGCGGCCTGGTCATTCTGAAGGGTAATCTGGCACCGGAAGGCTGCGTGGTAAAAGTCGCCGGCCACTCGATCATGAAGTTCCAAGGCCCGGCTAAAGTATTTGAGCGGGAAGAGGATGCCTTCGCCTCAGTCAAAGCCGGAAAAATCAAAGCCGGTGATGTGGTCGTAATCCGCTATGAAGGTCCGTCAGGCGGACCGGGCATGCGCGAGATGCTAGGCGTGACGGCGGCCATCGTGGGAGCCGGACTCGGAGATTCCGTGGCCTTGCTCACCGACGGACGCTTCTCCGGCGCGACTCACGGCCTGATGGCCGGACACGTGGCGCCGGAAGCGATCAAGGGAGGCCCGATCGGCGCGGTAAAGAACGGCGATACGATTACGTTCGATATTGCCAAGCGGCGACTGGATGTGGCGCTCACGGACAAAGAAATCAAAGCGCGCCTCAAAAAAGTGAAACATCCCAAGCCCCGATACACGACGGGCGTCATGGGCAAATACTCGCGGCATGTGTCCTCAGCTTCGGAAGGAGCGGTGACCAGCTAGCGAATCAGGCATTGTGCGGGTGATGTCGGGGAGAAACACAGGCTGTGTTTCTCCCCGATTCTTTTAGTGGTAGGTAATCTGCCGTTCCCGGCTGACCACGGTTTCCATGAGCGAGAGCGCCCCGTGTTTCTCGGTCCATCGCTGAATCGTTTCCTTCGTCCAATTGCCCACCGTATCGAACTCATATGTCACCCTAGACTTGCGGAGATGCGCACTCCGGAAAAACTCACTCTGCTGTTCGATCCGCAGCCCGGCGGCGTTGTATCGATAGGCATCTTTCCGCATCAACGTCCCATTCCCTGAATAGAACCGACTCTCCTCAAGCCGGTCTAACGCTCCGTGATGATGCGTCGACTCCAAAACCAGCCGCCCGTGAAAATATCGGGCGAGATAGATCAGCTTCCCTCCGATGTCATAGAGCGATTTTTCCACGGTCCCATTCCCGGTGATTGCGAGGTCCTCCGTGAGAGCCCCCTGTTCGTCATACAGGTTGAATTCTGCATAGGCAAGCTGGCCGTCATCAGTCGCCGCAAGCATGGCAACTTGCCGGCCCTGCCCGTCAAACCCATATCGGTAGTACTTCTGGTACAGGACATGGCCGTCCGGCTTGATCGTCTGCTCTTCCGTGACCCGACCGGCATCATCGTAGGATAGGCGATACTGCACCGAATCAGTTTCTTGTGTGGGGAATAGTTCGACTTCTGTCAGGCGTCCATCACGATTGAAGTGATGGACGGTACGGAGTTGTGAATGACGGGTCACCGCCATCTTCACAGGCCCTGTCAATTCTTGCTTTGAGAGATCGCTCGTCGTCTCGCCAAGGACCGAGCCCGCGGCGGGACACAGGAGAACCCCGACGATGAACAGGACTCGACACAACCATGGATGATCAATCTGCATGCCGGTGGCGCATCATACACCGCCTACTCCAGTGAAGAAACGCTCAAACCCGGAAAGGCTACCGTTCCTTGAAGCGCCCGCGCATCTCGGAAATCATGCCATCCAGATCAGCCTCGGCCTTGCTGCGGTCACTCACCAATTCGTCCAAGTTGTACGCACGAGGCGCGGGGAGCGTTGTAAGTGGCTGAGCAGGCCCGCGCTGGTTTTTCTGGCTGTCCATCTTGGGCGCTGGAGCCTGGCTGGGGACTGGTCGAGGCGCCGGGAGGGATTGTTGCATCGAGGGCTGATCCGCCGGCACTTCAACCGCCGCACGAGTTGGCCCCGACGGCGGGAGCGCCGGCTGCTGACTGAATGCAGTACCCTGCTCACGCAACCACTGTCGGGCCACCGAAGATTTGAGCGAGAAGCTGATGCTGGTGATCGGCATGCCGTCAGACGCCACGCGGGCAATCGCCGTATTCACCCCGATCATATGTCCTTCACTGTCAACGAGCGGACCGCCGGAATTCCCCCGATTCAAACTGGCTTCCGTCTGGAACACATGTTTCCCTTTTACGCCGTTGAAATTATCGACTTCGGCACTGACCACCCCCGTCGTCAGGGTCCACAACCCTCCCTGCTCAGGGTGACCGATCGCGAGCACACGGTCTCCGATTTTCGTCCGATCCGAGTCGCTCAGATCAATGACCGGAAGCGGAATAGTTACGCTTTCAAGTTTGAGTAACGCGAGATCCAGCGGAGAAGAATAGGCCACCAGCGTGGCGCGCACCATGCGGGCCAGGTCGGCTTTGGTATCACCGCTTACGCGGGCCGGTTTCAAGAACACGGAGAGTCGCGGATAGGGCTTTCCGGTCTTTTCATCGATGACCACATGCGCATTCGTCAGCACGACTCCATCGGCCTGAATGATGGAGCCTGTTCCCCCACTACCTCCCTTTCCGCTATCAGAATGACCCATGACCATGACGACCGCCGGAGCGGCCTGTTCATAGATCTCGCGCGGCGTCAGCCCCTTCGCCTCAACAGGCATGTACCCATGGCCAATCAGAGTCGCAAAGAAGATCAGTACATATTTCATCAATATCTCCTACTCTTCTACTAGTCGCCGTATTGGAGAGAGACCGTTCCCGCTGCCAATATTGCATGACTCAACGGACAGAACCGCGAGGCGTTGACCAGGGAACGTTACGGGAGCAAGTGGAAAACCTGAGAAGCGACCTATTGGCGCTTAAAGAAGTCGGCGATCATCTCAACCACGTAGGTCAGTTGGGCGTCGCTGAGTTCCGCATAGATGGGAAGGGACATGACTTCTTCGGCCGCCCGTTCGGATAAGGGAAAGGCACCCTTCCGATAGCCAAGATCCTGATAACAATTCTGCAAATGCATAGGGAGCGGATAATAGATCTCGGTCCCGACGCCCTTCTCCTTCAGGTGAGCCCGAAGTTCGTCTCGCTTCGAGACTCGCACGGTATACTGATTGTAGACGTGAAAATTTCCCGCCTTCGTCGATGGCAAGGTCACGCGATCCAGCAAACCCGCCGCTCGAAACAGCTGGTCGTACCGGGCGGCATTGCGCCGGCGGCCTTCAGCCCATTGATCGAGATACTTGAGCTTGATATCAAGCACGACGGCTTGTAATGCATCCAACCGGCTGTTAATCCCGACCGCTTCATGAAGATAGCGGACCCGGCTCCCATGCACGCGCAACATGGCCAGCGCATCTGCGAGTCCCTGATCATTGGTCGTGATCATCCCGCCATCGCCAAATGCGCCAAGATTCTTTGAGGGGAAAAAGCTGAAGCAGGCGGTATCTCCCAATACCCCAGCGCGCTGACCTCCTTGTCCGGCACCGATGGCCTGACAAGCATCTTCGATGACATGCAGTCGCTTTGCCTTGGCGATCTGGTTGATGGCCGGCATATCGGCACATTGCCCGAAAAGATGGACCGGGATAATCGCTTTGGTGCGAGATGTCACGGCACGTTCGAGTTGCGTAGGATCAAGATTGAACGTATCCGGCTGAATATCGACAAAGACCGGCTTCGCACCCAACCGAGACACGGCACCGGCTGTGGCGAAGAATGTAAACGGGATCGTGATGACTTCGTCGCCTTGCCCCACGCCCATCGCCATAAGCGAGAGCAGCAACGCGTCGCTTCCCGAGGCACAACCGATGGCGTAGCGGGCACCAACATACTTAGCCAGAGACTCTTCAAAGGCGGCTACGCGCGGCCCCAGAATAAATCCCTGCTCGTCGCAGACTGTTTGGACTGCCGCCATGATCTCGGCGCGAAGAGGTTGAAACTGCGCTTTTAAGTCAAGGAGAGGAATATTCATGAATACAAATCGCCCAGAAGTAGACCTTCTATGTACGCATTACATGTACTCCATCAATACATTGGACGCAATGTCTTTGCAAGTAGAGAATAGACCTGGCAAGGTGCGCGTTAGCGAAAATCACGACGTTGGAAGATGATACTCGCTGACATCAGCAGAAACGCGACATAGGTCAACCCGTACACCACAATGAGCAAGAGGTCGGGTCCAGATACCTCAATATGGTGGATGACATTCCCCTTCAGATTGAACCGCTCTAAATTCGGCAGGATGTAATACAGACCGGTGACCACCGCGCGCAGACCTTCATCCATTTTCTCGCCGAAGGTCTTGAGATCCGCCGTTAAGTGGCCGATCACATAGACAGCCAGCGTGAAAATAGCGCTGAGTGTCGCACTGGTGAAGGTCGAACACAACAAGGCCACCGCCGTGATGACCATAAACTCCATAAAGATCAATCCCAGCGCCTTGAACAACATGCTCTCAATCGGCACATCTTGCGCGACGAGCACCAGTAACAGCCCCCCGGCCATAATCAGGGTGTTGACAAAGAGCGTCAGTATCAAACCAAGGTATTTTCCAACCAGAAACTGGTAGCGCGCGACGGGTTTCGACACGATGGTATAGATCGTTTTCTTCTCGATCTCTTTGTTGACGAGTCCAATTCCGACGAAGATTGCGATCAGCACCCCGAAAATGTTGATACTCCCAAGCCCCACATCCAGCAACAAGCGATGGAACTCTCCTAGTGTCAACCGCATCAGCAGCAAAGAACTCCCAATCATGAGCAGCGCAAACACCAGGAGGTTGTAGAGCAGCTTGTCGCGCAGGTTTTCACGGAACGTATTGAGCGCAATCGATAGAACCTTCATACCCGCGCCTCCACAGGCGACTGTGCCCCTTTGGCCTCACGAATGAACAGATCCTCCAGCGATGCCTTATGAGGAGTCAGCGAAATCAGCTTGGCATGAGCCGCCCTAATCACTTCAAGAGACTCATCGACCTGGCGCTGGTTACTCAGCACGACCATGACTCGCTCCCCGTTCAACACCATCTTCGTTGCCAGGACACGAAGCTGCTCCAGACCTTCCGGCGAAAGCCGATCGATGACCATCTCCACTTCTTGCGTGGTTCCTTGTTGGACCAACTCAGATACCTGTCCGCAAGCCACCAAGCGGCCCTTCATAATCATGGCGACTCGATCACAGAGCAGTTCGGCATCATGCAGAATGTGCGAACTGAACATGACTGTCTTGCCGGATTCCTTGAGACGGAAGATAAGGTCGCGCACTTCCTTCCGTCCAATCGGGTCAAGCCCGGACATCGGCTCATCCAGCACCACCAGCTCCGGGTCATTGATCAAGGCTTGTGCGATTCCAACGCGTTGCAACATGCCTTTGGAGAACTTGCGGAGCTGAAGATCCCGTGCATGCGTCATCCCCACTAGCTCCAGCAATTCATCCACGCGTTTATTGAGAGCAGCCCCCCACAGGCCGAATAGATGGCCATAGAAGCTGAGGAACTCACGGCTCGTCAGATAATCATAGAAATAGGGAGACTCCGGAAGAAACCCGAGCTTGGCTTTGGCAGCAGGATCGCCAGCCGGATGACCAAAGATTGAAGCAGATCCGCTCGTAGGATAGATCAGCCCCATCAGCATCTTGATAGTGGTTGTTTTCCCGGCTCCGTTAGGTCCGAGAAAGCCGAAGACCTCACCTCGACGAACATCCAATGACAACTGATCCACCGCCGTCACGCGCCGGCCCCAGAATCCGACACGAAACACTTTATGGATGGCTTGAATCTTGACAACATGGTCGGTGACAGAACGCATCTTGAGACTCTTACTCTTTATCCAACCTGAATACTTTAAGCCGTTTGGGATGACTGCTACTTAAGACCTGTCCCGTTCCAGAATCTAGCAGATACGAGCCTCCAAACGGCTCTTCTGGAATTGCTGGAAGTATGCCGGACGAGACTAAGTCCGACAACGTTTTTGGATATTTGTGCTGTGTCTGTTGATAGCGATGAATCGCCGCATCAAGGCGCCTAAGATCTCTCTCGATCATAACCTCACTTGCCCGTTCCTTCAGTTTCTCGCGAGCTGCAACATCTGGATTCTCTCTCCATACTGCCTCAAGAAGCTCCAATGCCACATCGGGATTCCCTGATTCTGCATACATCCTGGTCGCCAAACCTGGGAGAAAGCCGGGGCCACCTGGAGTCCTTGCTGCACGGCTGATATAGTCCGCCCCTATCGCCGGATCACCAAGTACAAAATAGTGGTTGTACCCAAGCAGAAAAGGCAGATTCCATTCGCTAGGGTTCGCCGCATGGCCTTTCTCCAGGAGTTGATTGCTAAGATCAACCCTGTTTGCCATATCGGTCAGGACCACCCCTCCCACATAATACACATAGGCATAGAGGGGATCGAGCGTGGTGATCACATCCATCGCATGATACAGCCACACGTGCTCGTCTATGGAGTTCTTTTTCTTGCCGAGAACTTGGAGCGTCCTGAGCCAGAGAATGTCTGCTCCCAGATGCTGGTACCCCAGCAAGGCTGGCCGCAGGATCTCACCACGCGGTAATTGTGCCAGTTCTTCAATTTTCGCTGTGACTCGATCAGAACGGTGATCTAGATTTTGTTGAAGAAAGGTCAAGAGACCAAGAAGTACGATTAATGTGGCAAAGACTAAAGGATAGACTAGCTTCACCGAGGCCGCGGATGTTGATTGGTCTGATGAAATGAAAGAAAAACTGGCAGACATGTTGGAACCTATGCATATCCTTAAAACAGGATGTCCCGCCGGCTGTTTCCAGCCGACGGGACGCCTCGCTCACGAACAGGCTCGACTCTAGTAGATGCCTGTCGTGCAGTCCTGAGCACCCTGGCCATCAGACGATGCCCACACAGAGATCGTTCCATCCCCATCCAGGTTTGAAGCAGCCGTCGCTCTAAACCCACTCGAAGCAACACCGCCATCAACGGTCCCTGGTTCGCGTGTAATGTTAGCAGCAGGCACTGCAACAGGACCCATGCACGAACTATGTGAGGCAGCGTAGGTACCCGTTGCATAATTAAACATCACGAGACCGCTCGGCACGAAACCAAGATCTGCAAACGAACCCGTCGTCACACCCGCACCAGCCGCGCCCACGCACCAGGTAGGATTGGCCGACACCGCAGGGGCAGCCGGAAGGAACCAGCTGGACGGCGTGTTCTTGGTACCTGCAGCCGGTACGGCGGCAGCTGGCCAGGCGGCGGTGGTCAAGAAACAACCACGCTCTCCCTGCCACGACACTTCGGAGGTCTTAATCGCCATAAGATTCGCCTTCGCTTCTGACTGCCGAGACTTAATCTGGTAGGTCAGGAAGTTCGGAATGGCGATGGCCGCCAAGATGCCGATGATCGCCACGACGATCATCAACTCGATGAGGGTAAAACCCTCTTGTTTACGCAATGCCTTAAACATCGTACTGCCTCCTGGTTGATGGTTCACTGACCGCCCACGTTCACACGCTGCTTCTTCTTGCTACCCGAGGCGCTCGTGTTGGCGCCTACCAGGGCTATAGCAGGTTTGATGCCGGTCGGTGCTAAAGACGAACGTATCACCATCTCCCTGGAAATCAACAAGTTACAAGAAATCATCCGACGGATAATTTCCGATCTATAGCCGACATCTCTTCCACAATCTGCTCAAAACTGCCGATAATTGGCATCTTATCTCCTCTTCCTGCACAGAAAGCGGACGAAATTCATAGGCTGATTCAGTTCTAAGCGGGAGTCTGAAGTCTCTGGAGAGTAAATGATCGAGACTGTTCCATGGAGAATGATCTCCTTGAAACTATTCATGAACTTTGTGAATGATCGTCAAAGAATCGTTGATTGCCGGGCCCGGTTGCTCGCTCTCT
The DNA here is from genome assembly GCF_900403705.1 of Nitrospira lenta. Taxonomy (NCBI): domain Bacteria; kingdom Pseudomonadati; phylum Nitrospirota; class Nitrospiria; order Nitrospirales; family Nitrospiraceae; genus Nitrospira; species Nitrospira lenta. The sequence continues at coordinate 350,147 of NZ_OUNR01000017.1, forward strand.
TTATAAGAAAAGGGCGCAGCAATCCGTGGCGGATCGTACCAACTGATCGGAATAAATACGACTACGGAGCGGATTGTTTAGACTGTATCTTCTCTGATACGCGACGTTTGGCTTGTTGGATACGATCCTCGCTGACAGGATCACCAAGGCCCTGCTCACGAAACCGCTGAAACAGCTTTTCGTTCGAAGGATCAAGTTCCAGTGAATGGAGCCAGGCTTCCTTCGCCTCGGACAGCTTCTGCTGCTTCACATAGATTTCTCCAAGATGCTCATAGATCACTGGATCGTCACCCACCAGCGCGGCTGCGCGCTTGATCTCGGTCAATGCCTCGTTGAATTGCCCGGCCTTATAGAATGCCCACCCAAGACTATCGACATAATATCCATTGTCGGGCTTAAGCGCGACAGCCTGTCTGGTCAAAGACAGGGCCTGCTCCACCTTGACGCCCCGCTCGGCATAACTGTACCCGAGATAGTTCAAGGCATCGGCATGGTGCGGGTCGAGGCTCAGAGCTAATTCCATTGACTTCACCACATCGTCAAAGCGATTAAGCTTATCGTACGCAGTCCCTAGGTTGAAATGCAGATCCGCATTCTTCGGATGATGGCGAAGGCCTTCTTCAAAGGCGCTCAGGGCTGCCTCGAATTGCTCGGACTGGAGATACGCAAGTCCCAGTACGATAAAGGGTTCCGGCTGCTTGGGATTGATCCGCGTCGCCTCGGTCAAGTGGGTGATTGCAGCGGGATAGGCTTTGAGTCGATACTGCAACACACCGAGATGCATGTGACTGTCTGCGTACGTAGGGTCAAGCTGAATATTGAACTGATACGCTTCCGCCGCTTTCTGAGACTCCTTCGTTTCCTCATAGAGATAGCCGAGATAGTCTCGCACTTTGAGTTCGGCAGGCCGTGCTTTCAGCACCGCCTGGAGCAGCTCAATGGCCTTAGAAAACTCTCTTTTCTCTCCATAGATCAGTGCCATCCGCAGTTGCGCATCGAGATCGCCAGGCTCTTCTGCCAACATCTTGTCGAGTTCCGCGAGGCCTCCGGCGTAGTCCTTGGTACTGACATAAAGCTGGATCAGATGCTGGCGGATATCTTTATTATTGGGGTTCACCCGTTCTAGGTACCGTTTGAGCACTGCAATCGCTTTTTCTCGTTCTTGGCGGGCTTCATAGAGCGAGGCCTGGGCAAGGTACGCCGGTTCAAACCCCGCATTGACCGTGATGGCCCGTTCGAAACTTGCCAGCGCCTCATCCTGTTTGCCTGATTCGAGGAAAATCCGCCCGAGGTAATAGTGCCCGATCGGCGACTCCGGCGAGACTTTCAATCCCTGCTTTGCGGTCTGCTCCGCTTCCGCCAGCCGCTTCTGATTGACGAGGATAATCGCTTTGGGGAAATAGGCATCGCCCTGGCCTGGATCACGCTCAATCGCCAGATCCAACAGTCGCAGCGCTCGATCCGGCTTGCCTGCACTGGCAAGAATGCCGGCCATCTGCGTGAGCTGTTGAGCATCTTGACCCGTTCCTTCACCGACTTCCTCCGCATAACGAGCCGCATTGGCCAGATCACCCAATCCGAAATAGATCCCGGCCAATCGCGCTTTGACTGAGCGCGAGTTCGGATCGGTTTTAAGCACCGTACGATATTCTTGAATTGCTTTATCGTTGTCTTGGGCCAGCTCCGCTTGATATCCCAGCATGAAATGATACGACGCTGAGGCGTCCGCAGCCGGAGCCACGGCCGGCTTTTTCGGCACGGCGCCAGCTGACGCCGCTTCTTGCGGATGCGGCGCCGCCGCACAGGCCGCCACCACGAGAGGAATGAGGATCCCCAAGAATCCACGCCCCGCACACAGCGGCAGGGGACCAGGGGATGACAATGAGGAGGCGAACGAAAACCAGCGTCGTGTATTCACAATAGCCTTTGGGGAAAAGGACTCGGAGTGCATCGTCAGCTGGAAGGAATTATACCGATAGGAGAAAAGACCCGTCAAACGACTTTACGATTCGCGATTGTCGAGGCTTTCAAACTTGGCGAACCGATCATGGAAAAACAGATCCCGCTTGCCGATCGGACCGTTTCGATGCTTACTGATGATAATCTCGGCAATGCCCTTCCGCTCAGAGTTCTGGTCATAGACATCTTCGCGATAGATAAACATGACCACGTCGGCATCCTGTTCGATCGCACCGGACTCACGCAAGTCGGCCAACATGGGGATCGGAGGTTTTCTCGCCTCTACGGCTCGACTGAGCTGCGAGAGCGCCACCACCGGCACATTCAGTTCTTTCGCCAACGCCTTGAGCGACCGGGAGATATCGGAGATTTCTTGTTGCCGCGATTCCGAATCACTCCGCCCCTGCATAAGCTGTAGATAATCGACGATCAGAAGATCCAACCCCTTTTCAGCTTTGAGGCGGCGAGCTTTCCCGCGCATCTGCTGCACGGTAATTCCACCCGTGTCATCGATATAGATCGGCGCTTGCTCCAGCCTTCCCGCGGCTTCGGCCAGCCGCCACCAATCTTCCTTTTGCAGTTTGCCCGTCCGGAGTCCATGGGAATCGACCCTCGCCTCTGAACTCAACATGCGCAACACAATTTGCGGTTTGGACATTTCGAGACTGAAAATGCCGACCACGGCCTTGGCGTGAATTGCGGCATGCGTCGCAAACCCCAAGGCCAAGCTGGTCTTGCCCATACTAGGACGAGCCGCCACAATCACAAGGTCAGACGGCTGGAGCCCTGCGGTAAGATCGTCAAGATCGTAATACCCCGTCGGGACTCCCGTGACATGCTCTTTCCGCTTCGACAGCTTATCGACAAGATCAAGACTCTCTTTGATGATGTCGTTGATCGGGGTAAACGATCGTTCTAATTTGCCTTGGGCAATACTGAAGACGGAACGCTCGGCAAAATCGAGCAGATCGTCAATAGAGGTCGTCCCTTCATAGCCTTTCGTCAGCACTTCCGTCGAGGTGTGAATGAGTTCCCGCGCCACTGCCTTATCGCGCACAATCTTGCAGTGGTACCGGATATTGGCTGAACTGGACACCGACTGGACTAATTCAGCAAGAAAGGCCGCGCCGCCGATCGACTCCAGCTCCCCCTTCGCTTTCAACCGCTCCGTCAACGTGATCTGGTCGATGACTTCTCCGACATCGGATAGGTCGAGCATCGCCCGATATATTTTGCGATGGGCCGTGCGGTAGAAATTCTCCTCGACGAGCAATTCCATCGCTTTCGGCATGGCCTGATTGTCCAGCAGAATAGCGCCCAACACAGACTGCTCCGCTTCAAGGTTCTGCGGCGGCAATTTCGGCTGAGAAAGATCGACGGTTGCGAATGGCTTCATGACGTCCTCTTCGATCCCTTTCGGATCCGTTTGGACGCATCAGTCCCCCCTGCTGCACCATCAGGAGACTGCGCTTGCAACCCACGAAACAAACGATCGACGTTTAAGGCAAAACCCGTAGATGGAATATTCCGGCCGAACCGGCCGATGAGATGGTCATAGCGGCCCCCACCTCCCAATTCAACCCCAACCCCATCCGCAAATACGTCAAACACCACGCCATCATAGTAATCGAATCCTCGGAACTCGCCCAAATCGAGAAGGAAGGCATCTTGGTGGCCGGCCTTGCACAGCGTCTCATAGACCATGGTCAACCGATCAAGCGCCTGTACGGCGGCCCTATCGCCCTTTGCCAACGCTCGGCCCCTGGCCAATACCTCGACTTGCCCGCATAGCTCGGGCGCTTCTAAAATGGACGTGGCGTAGCGGCTCGTGACCCGTTCACTGCTAAGAATCTCTTGTAGACGAGGAAGATCTTTGCGAGCCGCAGCCTGTTCGGCTCGCTTTTGTCCAGCAGGTGAGAGCCCTGCCCGAATCAGCAAGCCCTTAAAAAATCCCACATGCCCGAGCGAGATCTTAAAGGAGCGGAGACCGACCTGCTTCAAACACTCGATCATAAGGATCAGCATTTCACTATCAGCGCCGGCATCATCGGCCCCGATATGTTCTGCACCAACCTGAAAAATTTCCCGATCGCGCCCGGCATGCTCCGGCTCATAGCGAAACACCGACGTGCGGTAGGCCAACCGCAACGGCAACTGCGCCCCCATCATACCCATCGCCACGGTTCGAGCAATCTGAGCAGTCGCGTCCGGTCGCAAGAGTAGGATGCGACCGGTAGTGCGATCAGCGAATTTGTAGCACTTCTCGATTAGCTCAGGCTCTAGCCCTGGAGTCAGGACATCGAGATACTCAAATGTCGGCAGAATGATCTCGTCGTAACCCCGGCTGGTCAGACGTCCGAGTAACTGCGCCTCAAGCGCTCTGACTTGTTTCGCTGCGGCAGGCAGGATGGTCGCCATCCCAGACGGGACCAGCGACCGATCACGCAAGGGATGGGTCTGACCGAGATCAACGCGCGTCTTCAAAGGAGCAGGAGGCATAGCAGACCGATGCGCGTCTATGACCGGTTAGGAGAGATTTGCTACTTTGACTGAAAGAATATTTGAGCTGGATTTGATCTTATCCAGTACGCCCACCGGAAACACAGTATCCGAGGCAATGATCAATAAGGCGTTCCCACCGCGCTTTTCAAGCGCGCACTGCATACGCACGATATTGATATTGTTCTCGCCGAGCACCTGTCCCACCATCCCAATCACCCCAGGGCGATCGACATTGTGGATAAATAGCATGTGCCCTTCGGGAACCACCTCGACCTTGAAGCTGTCGATCTCCACCACCCTGGCGTCTTTCTTATGATAGAGCGTGCCAGCCACCTGGTGCGAGGCTTTTCCGGCCTCGACCCTGACGCGAATCAGGCTGGTAAAATCGCCTGCATCCGTACTTTTGACCTCTTTGACTTCGATGCCCCGCTCTTTCGCCACAACCGGAGCATTGACGTAGTTCACCGGGTTTTCCATAATCGGCGTCAGCAAGCCTTTCAACACGCCGATCGTCAGCGGCGCAATCGAGAGCGTCGCCACTTCTCCGCTATATTCCACCGTGACCCGCTCAATTCCACCCTGGCACAATTGTGACAGTAAGGATCCCATTTTCTCTACGAGCGTGAGATAGGGCTGCAACCGCGGCAACAGTTCCGGCGCAATAGACGGAATATTCACCGCCCCCCTGGCCACACCCTTCGTAAAGTAATCCACGACCTGCTCGGCAATCCCAACCGCAACATTCTCCTGCGCTTCCGTCGTTTGCGCGCCGATGTGAGGCGTGCAAATAAAATTGTCCAAGGCTAAGAGAGGATTGTCCGCCTTGACCGGCTCCTCTTCAAACACGTCAAACGCCGCAGCCGCCACTTTCTTGCTCTTCAATGCCTCGACAAGGTCGCCTTCGTTAATGATGCCGCCGCGGGCGCAGTTCACGATCATTACACCGGGTTTCATGGTGGCGATGGCCTGTGCGTTGATGATGCCCTTCGTTTCAGGCGTCAACGGCGTATGAACCGAGATGATATCGGCGCTCTTAAACAAATCAGGCAACGCCATCATCGTCACGCCCATTTTCTCTGCTCGATCCGCAGCCAAATAGGGATCATACGCAATCACTCGCATACCGATGCCTTGCGCCATTTTCGTCAAATGGCTGCCGATTTGGCCGACGCCGACGATGCCGAGCACCTTATTATAGAGCTCGACCCCCATGAACTTGTCTTTTTCCCACTTGCCGGTCTTTACCGACGCGGTGGCTTGCGGAATTCGCCGGCTCATCGCGCAAATCATGGACATCGTGTGTTCGGCCGTCGTGACGGTATTGCCGCCCGGCGTATTCATGACGACGATGCCGCGCTTCGTGGCCGCCGGCGTATCGACGTTATCGAGACCAGAGCCTGCACGCCCCACGATCTTCAACTTCGGCGCCGCCGCGATCAACTCATCGGTGACCTTGGTGCCGGACCGCACGATCAACCCATCCGCGTCCTGAATCTCCTTAAACAATTCCTCTTTCGGCATTTTTGATTTCACGACAACGGTGAAACCCGCCTTTTCGAGGAGTTCGACGCCTTGCTTCGATAAACTGTCGCTGATCAGGATTTTCATGAAGACCTGCCTATTTCGCCATCAAAATTTCTTGCGCTTTACCCACTCCGCTGCCCAACTTCACGGAATGGCCCAGTCCCTTCAAGACCATTTCCGTTGCGGCTACGGCCGTAATCACATCAAATCGATCGGCATAGCCCATATGGGAAAGACGGAACACCTTCCCCTTCAATTGGTCCTGTCCACCGGCTGCGGTAATCCCGTATTGAACACGGAGATTCTTATAGATGGCCTGTCCATCAACTCCGTCCGGCGCACAGACCGTCGTCAAGGCGTCGCTGGGGGAATTCTTGGGAAACAACGCTAATCCCGCAGCCTTCATCCCTTCACGCATGGCGTGAGCCAATTGTCCCTGCCGCGCAAACATCTTATCCAACCCTTCGGCCTTCATGATTCTAAACACTTCCTGAAGACCGATGATCAAAGACACCGTCGGCGTAAATAAGGTCTGGTTCTTGGCCTGATTCTCGCGTTCTTTCTTGAAGTTGAAATAGAACGACGCGTTCTTGGCTTTCTCTGCAACCGCCCAAGCCTTGTCGCTGACACTCACGAATGCCATGCCCGGCGGAAGCATCAGGGCCTTCTGCGAACCGGTAATGACGACATCCAATCCCCAGGCATCCGTCTTAATATCGAATACACCTAGCGCGGTAATCGCATCCACGACTAAAATCGTATTCTCGTACCCTTTGACGATCTCGCCCAGCGCCTTCACGTCGTGCGACACACCGGTCGACGTCTCACTGGCCTGGACATAGACCGCCTTAATCGAAGGGTCTGCCTTCAACGCATCAGCCACCACCTTCGGATCGACCGCATGACCCCACTCAACCTTAATTTCCGTGACCAGCACACCAAACGCTTTACAGATCTTTCCCCACCGCTCGCCAAACTTCCCGCCATTGATACACAGGGCCTTGTCGCCGGGAGACAGAAAGTTGGAGATCGATCCTTCCATCCCTCCAGTACCGGAAGAAGCCAACATGATGACGTCATTTCGAGTTTGAAATAGCCACTTAAGCCCCTCACGAACTTCTGCGAAGATCGGATCGAACTCGGGGGCCCGATGATGAATCATCGGGCGGGCCATCGCCAATAGCACTTCTGGAGGTACAGGCGTAGGGCCAGGAGCCAGCAAATACCGCTTCAACATTGACGATCCTCCTTCAATATCACCCGCAATATCATCCGGTGGGGATGCGACTAGAAAAGAGGCGGTACGCTACCACTAGCGCTACAAGACTGTCAAGAAATGGAGGACCGCAAGAGCTTAAAATCGCTGGAGGTTTCGCCTCACAATCCTTGGCGCATCCTCAGCATATTCCCACGTTGCAGACTCGTGCCTCCAACCCTACTGCGGACGAAGACTTGCCTCAAAAGAAGGACGCTCTAACCCATTCAATTTCTTGACAACTCATCATCTGATCGATAGTCTACTTAAAGAAACACGTCGTTCACCAGAACTTGAGGTCCATTTTGAACCAGCGATATCTCTCTATGCTATTTCTCGCACTCTGCATCCTTGCGATCGGAACCTTCTCAGCCCCGATCACGGAAAGTTTTGCCGACGCTCCATCGCCGGATGGGGTGGCAGAGGTGAATACTCCAGAAGAAGACGACGAACAGGATGCCAATCTAGTTCCCCTGGAGCCTGAATTAGCCATCCTCCCTCCAGGGTTTACCGAATTCGCGCAGGATTCAGGCTCCGCAATCGGAGCCGCATCGCAAAATCCGTCAAACTCGACAATACTATTTCCAAGCCCCATCCAATCCGTCAATGGCGAGACCGTCTATAACATCCCCATCGTGATAGACCCCAGCGTGCAGAGTCATATACGCTTCTTCAATATATCGATCCGATCACGCTTTGAGCAGTGGCTGATACGGCTCAGCCGCTATCAGCCCCTGGTTGAGAAAATCTTCTCAGAGTTCAATATTCCCAGCGACTTGGTCTATCTCTCATTAGTCGAAAGCGGCTTCAATCCCTACGCCTTCTCCCGCGCAAAAGCGACCGGACCGTGGCAGTTCATGAAAGGTACGGGAAAGGTCTACGGTCTCCGCATCGACAATTATGTAGATGAACGCCGCGACCCGATCAAGTCTACCGTCGCAGCAGCTCGCTACCTCCGCGATCTCTATGATCTGTTCGGAACCTGGCCTCTCGCCATGGCGGCCTACAATGCCGGTGAAGGTAAAGTCATGCGAGCGCTCCATAAGGTCCAAGGAGAGACCTTCTCTGACATCTCGAACACCAAATTGATCCGCACCGAAACAAAGCAATACGTACCCCGCATCATGGCCGCCACCGTGATTGCGAGAAATCCTGACCAATACGGATTCCCGCAAAATCCCGTCACGCCCCACCAGTTTGAAGAAGTCGTGGTCAATCGGCCGCTTCATTTCCATGCGATCGCCAATACCACCGGGATCCCCTACGAAGAGCTCCGTCTTCTGAACCCGGAACTCCGACGCGACGCCACGCCGCCCGGCGAATCGGCCTATCATCTCAAAGTCCCGGTAGGAACCAGTTCCAAAGTGGCCCAGCTTCTGGATCGCGTTCCCTCATATAAATTTCCACCGCTCCCGGCAGTCAAAGCCCAACGCAGCAAAGCCGACAGCAGCAAATGGTATCGCGTACGCGGAGGGGACACACTCGAGAAAGTCTCCAAGCGTTTCCGCGTACCCATGAAAACACTGAAGGCGAAAAATAACCTGACCAGCTCCGTCCTCAAAGCCGGAGAGCTCTTGATCATCGCACGCTGATACATACCCTTGCTTCAGGCATAGGCCTGAAGCAGCAGTACCGTAGAAGCCGGCGAGTTATGGTTTCTTAGGCGGAGCGGGAGAAGCAGGGGCAGGATCCGGCGACTTCTTTACTTCAAGCACCTTGAGTCGCACGGCGGCTTCGTTTGCCAACGGGGAATTCGGATAGTTCTTCATCAAGTCTTGATAATGCGCCAGCGCCCCCTCGGGCCTCGATAGGCTCTCTTCCAACCTGGCCAACTCAAACAGGGCATGGTCTCGATTCAACGCGCCGGGAACATCGAGCACTGCCGAATAGGCCTTGGCGGCCTGATCGCGATCCCCCTTCAAAAGATACGCGTAGCCTAAGCGCTGCTGAACCAAACCCAACAGCGACGCATTCGATCCATACATCAAAACAAAACGCTTATACGCTTCGATCGCCGCATCCAACTCATTAGCCTGAACCAACGCATTCCCAAGTTGGAAGGCCGCAAGCGGAGCGGTTGCTGTCCGTGGATACTCCTCCACAATTCTCTTATAGAGCGTCACCGCTTCCTTGAGATTCGTATCGGATTTCTTGGGATCATCTGCAGGCCTGGTGAAGTAGTGGAGCGTGGCCTCCCGCTCAAGGTCCTGCGCTTTTTGCATCGTCTGGCTGTCATACCACAGCACCCCGCCGACAATTCCAGCCGCGAGCACAAGAATCGCTGCTCCTACCAACAGTGGACCACGATAGACGCGCACACCATCCAGCCAATGCTCAAGGTTGCTGACCAGATGCGCCTCGTCAACCGGCAAAGTCCGTGGTGGAACTTTAATACGATAGGTCATAAGATATCCTGGCGAACTGCGATTTCGTTTCGAATGAACTTGGGCCTTATACTAGGGATTGATTTACCTTGTCAACGTAACACATCCTGATACGACCCACGGGCCCCGAGCGCCACATGGCCAGAGAAAGTCCCTCCATGTTTCGTAGCCGACTCCAACAGCTAGATACCCAATCACTGACACGGCATCTCCATACACTTGGCTCTGCGACTGGGCCGACTATCCAGCTCGCAGGGCGCACGGTCATCCTGCTGGCCTCCAATGATTACTTGGGTCTCGCCACCCATCCCGACGTCATTTACGCCGCCATCCAGGCTACGACGCAGTATGGAACAGGTGCGGGAGCCGCGCGCTTAGTCTGCGGGACACTTCCTCCTCACACGGAGCTGGAACAAGCCCTGGCCACTTTTAAACAGACCCCATCCGCATTGGTCTATGGATCAGGATACCTTGCGAATATAGGTGTCATCCCCTCGCTCATCACACGAGGCGGGCAGATTTTTGCTGATCGGCTCTCTCACGCCAGCCTCATTGATGGGGCTCGGCTCAGTCGCGCCGACCTGCGGGTCTACAGGCATCGAGATCTAAATCACCTCGAGTCCCTCCTCAAACGAACACCCCCTGGGCGACCCGTGCTCATCGTGACAGACGGTTTATTCAGCATGGACGGCGACCTGGCCCCGCTTCCTGAACTGGCAACGCTGACTCAACGATTCGGGGCGACACTCTACGTCGATGATGCCCACGGCACTGGAGTGATGGGCCAATCGGGCCGTGGCACACTTGAGCATTTCGGAGTCGAGGATCGGATTCCGTTTCACATGGGCACCCTTGGCAAAGCACTTGGCAGCAGCGGTGCCTATATCGCCGGCCCTACGGACATGATTCAATACCTGGTGAACACCAGCCGCCCCTTTATGTTTACAACCGCACCGCCACCCGCCTCGGCAGCCGCCGCGCGTGCCGCGCTGACCATACTCCAGCAAGACCCGTCGCGTCGCGCCAGGCTGTGGCGCAATCGCGACCATTTGTTTGCAGGCCTGACCCGCCTTGGATTTCACCTCACCGACTCCGCCAGCCCGATTCTTCCCATTCTGATCGGTCACGCCGAGAAGGCGCTCGCCTTTGCCGAACAACTCCTGGCACAAGGAGTCTATGCACCGGCGATCCGCCCACCGACGGTCCCTGATGGATCCAGCCGCATTCGCGTGACCATCACCGCTGAGCATTCTCCCGAACAGATTGACCTCGCATTGTCAGCATTTGAGCGTGCGGGACAATCGGTGCACCTGCTCTAGCCGCGGCCCGCGCTCCGCACCTTCCCGTGAATTTCTTGCTTTCCCGCCTTGCTATGGCATGATGCTCACAAGTCATTCATCAGGGGAAACCGCTGCACCGGCCGCAGTACCCACGCACGACCGACGACCAGCCTTACTACGGAGTCATACCTATGGATATTTCAAAACTCCTGACATTTTCAGTCAAAGAGGGCGCGTCCGACTGTCATATCAGCTCGGGCGAGCCTCCGATGATTCGCATACACGGCGATCTGAAGAAGTTGGATCATCCGGCCCTTACACCGGATGAGACACACGCCCTGATCTACGACATGATGACGGATACTCAGCGAAAAAACTTTGAAGAGCACCGGGAATGCGACTTCTCGTTCGAGTTGGGCGATATCGCTCGCTTCCGCGTGAACGTCTTTGTGCAGCAGCGCGGACTCGGAGCGGTCTTCCGAAACATCCCCACGGAAATTCTTCCACTTGAAAAGCTCGGCATGCCGCCGACCTTGCGTCAGCTCTGCGACAAGGAAAAAGGGCTCATCCTCGTTACCGGGCCAACCGGATCCGGTAAGTCGACGACACTCGCCGCCATGGTCGACTATTTGAACAATACCTTCGAAGGCCACATCATTACGATCGAAGACCCCATCGAGTTCGTACACAAGTCGAAGAAATGTCTGGTGAACCAACGGGAGCTTGGCGTCCACACGCTGTCCTTTGCCAATGCCCTCAAGTCCGCACTTCGCGAAGACCCCGATATCGTGCTCGTGGGGGAAATGCGAGATCTGGACACCATTCAGCTTGCACTGACTGCGGCAGAAACCGGGCACCTGGTCTTCGGCACGCTCCACACCTCCAGCGCGCCCAAAACCATCGACCGCATCATCGACGCCTTTCCACCGGCCCAACAGGCGCAGATACGGACACAGCTATCAGAAGCATTGGAAGCCGTCATTACTCAGACGCTGCTCAAGAAAAAGACGGGAGGACGCGTCGCGGCACTGGAAATCATGGTTGCAACCACAGCCGTCCGCAATCTGATCCGCGAGGCCAAACTCCATCAAATCCCCGGCATCATGCAGGCCAGCCAGAAAGATGGCATGCAGACAATGGACATGGCGTTACTCGAGCTGGCGACGCGTGGCGTCGTCACGAAAGCCGAAGCGCAATCGCGCAGCATGAATCCGAACCTCTTCGGATCGGCCGCTTCACTCAGCGGCGCCGCGTAACCACTGCAAGACCACGGAGACAGGCATGGATATCCGCAGCCTCTTAAAAGTCATGGTCGATCGGGAAGCCTCCGACCTCTACCTCACGGTCGACGCGCCCCCGATCTATCGAATCCACGGATCCACGCAACAAACGGACGCGCCCCCGTTCAGCAACGAACAGCTGGAAGCCTTGGCCCTGGCGCTCATGCGCGGGCAGCAACGGGGAGAGTTCGAAGAAAAAATGGAGATGAACCTGGCGCTCTACTACAAAGAGCTGGGCCGGTTCCGCGTGAATATCTTCCGCCAGAGGGGCAATGTCGGCCTCGTCTTCCGTCTGATTAAAGCAGAGATTCAATCCGTCGATCAGCTGGAACTCCCGCCGATCATCAAAGACATCGCCATGACGAAACGCGGGCTCGTGTTGGTCGTCGGCGCCACCGGTTCCGGTAAATCAACCTCGCTCGCGGCCATGATCGACCACCGGAACTCCGTTCACCAAGGGCATATCATCACAGTCGAAGATCCGATCGAATTCGTCCACAGCCACAAGAAATCGCTGATCACACAGCGAGAGATCGGCTTCGATACCCTGAGCTTTCAGAATGCCCTGAAGAATACTCTCCGGCAAGCCCCCGACGTAATTCTCATCGGTGAGGTCCGGGATACCGAAACCATGGAAGCCGCCATCACGTTCGCAGAAACCGGACACTTGTGCATCGCGACGTTGCACTCGAATAATGCCAACCAGGCCATCGAGCGCATCATGAACTTTTTCCCGGTCGAGCGGCATCCACAAATCTACCTTCAGCTCTCGCTGAACCTCCGCGCCATTATTTCACAACGTCTCATCCCCTCCCTCGATGGACGGCGCGTGCCGGCGCTGGAAATCATGCTGGATACCCCGCGCGTGAAGGACCTCGTCAAGAAAGCGGAAATCGATACACTCAAAGAAGCGATGGAGCAGGGAGTTGATGAAGGCTGCCAAACCTTCGACTACGTCCTCTTCCAACTCTACAAAGCCAATAAGATCAGCCTTGAACAGGCCTTGATCAATGCAGACAGTGCCAACAATCTCCGTCTCAAGATCAAGCTGGAAGGGCTCAAAGGCGATGACGCGGTCAATGCCCTACTGGATAAGCACCCTTCACATCAGCAAAGCGACGCGTTCAAGATTCAGGGAAACGGGAATGTAGTCCCACTCAAAAAGCGCTGACGCACGCGTGGCAAACCCATGCCGTTCAATCGCTTACTTTGCCGGGACATTCCCCGTCTGATGCTCCAGGTACTCCGCGATCTTCTCCAATGCCAGCGCGCTCAACTTTGCCCCATACCATACCGGCATCGTCCGCTCCGGATACCCCGGAACAACGAATGCTGCCGGATCGACAACAGACTCCACGACATATTCGTGCACGGTGCTGGCTCTCCCTCGATAGGTAGGATCAGCTAGCCGCTGCACTCCCGTCACACCGAGAGTAAGCGGCGGGCCAACTTGGCCATTCGCGCCAGGAATTCCAGGAATCACGTGGCACACCGGACAACCGACCTTGGTGAAAACCTCTACGATCGGTTCGTCACCGGACACCAGCGGAATCATCTCTGCCGTCAGCGAAGTCGGCCCTGCATTCACTGAAACCACGGGGCCGGCTGATGGAGCAGGCTCGATGCGCAGGGTCCACAGTGCATAGAGCAGCACTATCCCCATTACGATCATGATCGCAGCACGTTCCGGAGGTGGCGTGGCGCGAGAAGAAGAAGCGGATGATTCGGATGGATCAACCTGCATGCGAATTCAAGGATAGTGTTGTGGCAGCTATTCTACGTTGGAGTAAAGGGACGATCCGGACTACTTCGCCGCATCCAAGGCACATCGAAATCCAACCGTCCGATCTTCAAATTCTGGCTCTGCTGAAAATCGAGCGGTCACGCGCAACGCCGTCGGCAGATCCGCCCAGGATCCACCACGAAGAATCCGTTTCTCTCCGCTCTTCGGACCCGATGGATCGGTGTCGGGGCTCTTCTGATAATACTCACGATCATACCAATCGTTCACCCATTCGGCGGCATTCCCCGCCATGTGTGCCAATCCATAGGGACTCCGGCCCCCGTCTTTCAATCCATGACGCACGCTCATTCCATCCAGTCCACTGCCGACCGGCACTAACGTGATGACCTCACTTACCCAAAGACCCCGGTTGTAGTTCGCAATATCGACAAAGGGCTGCATCGCCCCCCAAGGGTACCGCCGACCATCAGTCCCCCTGGCCGCTTTTTCCCATTCGGCTTCGGTGGGTAACCGCTTTCCAGCCCACACGCAATAGGCGGCAGCTTCCGTCCAAGTCACCCCAACGACAGGACGATCCTCCAGAGAGCGCCCCGAATCCTCATCGGTAGGGACCGCCTCACCGCGCTTGCCTAATTCAAGAAATTGCTGATACCGCCCTGATGTGACCTCATATTGATCAATGTAAAACGCTTTGATGGTCACCGTGTGTTCCGGCCGTTCATTTGGCAATCCGTCATTGGTCCCCATGAGAAATGGCCCGGAGGGAACCAGGAGCATCGGAGCACCATCGTTGCCTTTGATGGCTTCGACAGATTTTGACGGAGCGCTTTTCGCGGAAGGCAGATCAGCCGCTTCAACCAATGACAGCGCAGCTACCAAGCCAATGAACAGACCGCAGTAGATTCCCCGCCGCATTGTCCGCCCCCCTCTTGCAGTCATCGCCATCAGCACACACGGCTAGCAAAGAAAGTGTACCCGGCAGGATCCGCAAACACAACGGAAGCCTCAACGGGATACTGAAAAAATTGAGTTAAAGAATGGTTGGTGTCCCCAACGGGATTTGAACCCGTGTTACTGCCTTGAAAGGGCAATGTCCTAGGCCAGGCTAGACGATGGGGACATAGAAACAACGATCGTGGCAAGAACCGCGGGAGTTGTACCACACTCATGAACGCCCTGTCACTACGCCTTTCGCACCTCGGCTCGAGGCCGCTCTAAGCTGTCGGCATCACCTTCCTTACACCGCATACCGACTCTCGATTGAATGTGGTAAACTCGTCCGGCCAACGTCTATGACACTAGCGTTGGCCGGACCGAGAAAGGACGCTGCTATGGTCAGATCTACCCTACATTTGGCCGCCGCTGGCCTCGCAATCCTGCTGACGCTCAGCTTCGGATGTACCCACGATACCTATCAACAGCGAGCCGACATCGTGAAAGACCATGTCGAGGCATTCTACTCACACCTGAAATCTAACCATGTCGAGGCAGCCGTGCGCGAGAACGAGCAAATTGAAGCCATGGCGAGTCAGATGGGGGAGACGGTTCGGAAACGGGCACAGATGCAGGGCACCACACAAGTAGAACGGGAATTTGCCTTGATGAAAACGGCCAATGAAGCGGCGGCGCAAAACTGGCTCGCGCTGGGCCAATATTTCTCGATCAAGAAGCAGCCCGCGCAAGCACGTGCCACCTACCAGAGAATTGTCGATACCTATACTAATCCTACCGACCGTTCATACCGCGAGCAGGCTCAACGGGCGCTGAAAGACCTTGAGATCCTGTCCCCGCCCACGACACACACGCTTCCCTAGCCTTCGGCTCGATATCGCGACCATGCGCTGGACCTATAGATTCCCCACTCTCACTCGATTGTTACTAGGCGGATGGCTGGGCCTCCTGTTGCTCAGCCTCACAGCTCTTCCTGGATGCGTGCGCCGGATTGAAGTTCATCCGATCCCAAGCCATCCAGCAAGTAGTGCTATTCCCCGCTCACTACAGGTGGCGATCAGCAGCTTGACCATTCAAGGCGCCGATCACATGCCGGGCATTACACTCCTGGAGTGGCGCACCTCGGATCTCTCTCGCGCCACAATGGAATACGTCCGCAACCGTGGCACATTCGCATCCGTGTCCGAAGGGTCCGCAGATCTGGTTATGACAGTAACCGCCAGACTAGCAATGATCGCACGGGGCCCCTACGTCTACCATGTCCGCCTCCAGACAAACATGGGAACAACGACAGGATCCATCAAGACCTATGATGTGGAACGATCTGCGACCGGATCCTCTGTGCGGTGGGTTACGGCATCCGATCGCGATCCCATTGAGGCGGCCCTCCAGTTAGCGCTGGAAGACCTCCTCACGAGTATTGAATCGGATCGGTCGTTGTATCTGGTAAAAGAACCGGTCGGAGGCGATAAATCCTAGTCTGGTGCCGCTACAGACAACACAGCCTCTCTCGGCTTCACCCTTATGCAGATTTGGCTTGAATAAACTTTTCCCAAGCCTGCTTGGCCACCGAGGGAGCCGCCTCGGTGTAATCTGGACAATCGAGGCGTAGCGATTGATCCGCCAGCGGAGCATCGATAAATTGACAATGATGGGATGCCGCACTATTGGGATGCGCGTTGGGACTAAAATGCTGACAGGACACGCACATCCGTGCCACGGGAATTTCTCCCTGTAACTGTAAGGCTCGAATCATCTTGACGAGAATGGCAAGAAGGTTGGCCTGCTCCTGCCCTGACAACTGCTGCGTCGCAGCGGCTAATGCTTCCGGCCATCCCGTTCCCACCTGACTGGCCTTCATTCCCTTCGCCGTCAAATGGACGGTCACCACGCGATTATCCGTATCTGATCGGCGGCGACGGACCAACTGCTTCAATTCCAGCGTACGAATCACTTCCGACGCCGTGGGAAGCTTGACCGACAGCTCTTTCGCAATGACCGAGACCATCGCGCAACGATTGGGCTGTGTTCGTAAAAACGACAACACCTGAACTTGCAATGGCCCAACTCCCTGCCGTCCCTGCCGACGCCACGGCCGACTCTTCATTGCCAGGCCAATTTTCGAAAGACCCGTTACCAATCGACCCGGGAGCTCCTCTCGATCAATCTTCATCAAGGGCATGTTATGTTCCTCGCTCAAAGTGTGGGAAACCTACGTATAGTAGCCAGTGTATTGGTTGCATTATTGAGACGTCAAGTCTCCCCCTCGTTTTTCCTAACCCAAAAATCACAACGGTCTCTTTTGATGTATGTTCGTGCGCGTTGACGCAGGATCGACACGGAGGGAGGGGGCATCCTGCCAGGCGCGGATGCCATTCGCAACGTGGTGAGCCGGCTGGGACTCGAACCCAGGGCCCTCGCCTTAAAAGGGCGATGCTCTACCAACTGAGCTACCGGCTCACGATGCGAAATGCTGTCATCCAGCCAGGCGATTGTCAACCCCTGAAGAGTCCAAGGGGCGCCAATCCGGCCGTCTAGGAACGTGGGCGACGTCGGGAACACTTCAACGGATTGCGCAGCGTGACGGTTTCGGTACGCTTGGATCCCGTCGAGATCATATCAATGCGGCAATCCGCCAGCTCTTCAATACGAGCCAGATAACGCTTGGCTTCAGCAGGAAGCTGTTTATACGTGGTCGCCCCAGTTGTCGAAGCCGTCCAGCCTTTCATCCGTTGATAGACCGGCTCGCACTGCATGAGCGTATCCAGATCAGACGGCATTTCTTTATAGAGAACGCCTTCATGCCGATACCCCACGCACACTTTCAATTCTTTGCATCCGTCCAGCACATCCAGCTTTGTGACCGCCAGCGACGTCAGGCCGTTCACCTGAACCGCGTGGCGCACTACGACCGCGTCGTACCAGCCGCATCGCCGCGGGCGCCCGGTGGTCGAGCCAAACTCACGCCCGCGCTCCTGCAGCCCCTGGCCCACTTCGTCGGTCAACTCCGTTGGAAACGGTCCGCTTCCGACCCGGGTCGTATAGGCCTTGGCGATCCCCATCGCCGCATCGATCATCGTCGGCCCCACACCGGTCCCGGTGCAGGCCCCGCCGGCGGCAGAACTGGACGACGTCACAAAGGGGTAGGTTCCAAAATCGACATCCAAATGCGTGCCCTGCGCCCCCTCAAACAACACCGTCTTATCCTTGCTGATCGCCCGATTCAACAGTGTGGTCGTATCGACGATATACCCCTTGAGGCGTTCCGCATAACCCATGTATTGGTCGAAAACCTTGTCGACCTGAAAGGTCTCAACTTTATAGAGCCGTTCCAAAAACCAATTCATTTCGATGAGATTTTCTTCCAGCTTCTTTCTGAACAGCGCCGGGTTCAACAAATCGCCCATACGAATCCCAACGCGAGCCATTTTATCAGCATAGGATGGCCCGATCCCGCGACCGGTCGTGCCGATCTTGCGCGACCCCTTCGACTGCTCGGATGCCCGATCGATCGCTTTATGGTACGGCAGAATCATGTGCGCCCGCTGGCTGACAGCAAAATTCTTCCCAAAGGCAATGCCCAACAATTGGAGCCGATCCATCTCTTCAATCAGCGCTCCCGGATCGACGACCACCCCATTCCCGATGACACACGTGGTGCCGCGATAAAGAATCCCGGAAGGAATCAGATGGAAAATATAGGTCCCGCGCTCATTGATCACGGTGTGGCCCGCGTTCGAGCCGCCCTGATACCGCACGACAATATTGGCATCCTTCGCCAAAATATCGACGATCTTGCCCTTGCCTTCATCGCCCCATTGGGCGCCGATTATGACGAGATTTCCCATACCACCACTTCCTCTCAGCCCGTTCAATCACGAAAAAATGGCTCTGACCCGATGGGGAGATCAGAGCCGCGGGGGCCCATCGTAGGTACCGCCCACCCGTTTGTCAAGCCAATCTCCGTCTAAAATACTCAGCGCAGCGCCATCCCCTCACCCCACGCACATCGGCATCAACCCCGCTGGCGGTCCCGATGAAGACCGCTTCCAGCTCTCCTCCATGTTTCGCTTTCTTGACTGGGTGTGACCTGCGTGTTAGCATGCCAGAACTTCTCGCGGAGTACGTATCTCTAGACCAACGGTGTGGGGCTGTAGCGCAGTTGGGAGCGCGCGTGAATGGCATTCACGAGGTCGCCGGTTCAATCCCGGCCAGCTCCACCAAACCAACCCTCGGTTGAACCACGCCCGCTAGATCGTTAAAGTAATTTGCGCGCGCGGGCCACCACGTCTCATTCACCTCTCTGCTCGATTGAATAATCGCTATGCTACAAATCGAATCAGTCCATAAGCAATACTCCACGAGAATTCTGCTTGAAGGCGCCTCCGCGCATCTCCGTCCGAATTCACGGGTCGGGCTGGTCGGACCGAACGGGGCCGGCAAGACCACGCTCTTTCGAATGATCCTCGGAGAAGAATCCCCGGACAAAGGCTCGATCCGCAAGCGCCCGCGGCTCCGCGTCGGGTACCTGCCGCAGGAGCTCGAAACGATCATCGGCAAAAATGTGCTGGACGCCACCCATCGCGACCTCTACCCAGAACATGAGGCCGAACGGATCCTCATGGGATTAGGATTCTCGGAGATCGACTTTACTCGTCAGGTTGAAAAGCTATCCGGAGGATACCGAATGCGGGTGGCGTTAGCGCACCTGCTGTTGACCAACCCTGACGTCCTCATGCTCGATGAGCCGACGAACCACTTGGACAAACCAACCCAGCGCTGGTTCGAGCAATTCCTTCTGGACTCGGAAATGACGCTGTTACTCATCAGCCACGATACGGCATTTCTCGATCGCGTCGTGACCCACATCTGGGATCTGCGGCACCATAAGATCGAAGAATATCGCGGCAACTATGCGGCGTTCCAGCGGCTCAAGGCCGAGCGGGACGCGCAGCGTGAAGCCGCCGCCGGGCGTCAGGCCAAGGAAGTCGCGCGGGTTCAAACCTTCGTGGATCGCTTCCGCTACCAGGCAAACAAAGCCAGTCAGGTGCAGTCGCGCATCAAGCAGCTTGAGAAGGTCAAGATGATCGAGATCAAGCGCGATCCCAAACGAGTCAAGTTTAAGTTCCCGCTCCCCGCAGCAAGCGGCAGGCAGGTCCTCGAACTTGAAGGCGCGGCCAAGCGCTATGGCGAAAAAGTGGTCTATGATCGAGTTGATTGTTCGATCGAGCGCGGACAGCGCGTCGCATTGGTGGGAGAAAACGGAGCCGGAAAAAGCACGCTGCTCAAGATGCTGGCGGGAGCGTTAGAACCGGATAAAGGCAAGAGATCGGTCGGCCATGGCGTCACGCTCCATTACTTTGCGCAACACCAGGCCGAGACCTTGAATCCGGAACATTCGATTCTCCAATCCCTCTCAGAAGTATCCCATCAAGCGGAGATGAACTTCCTCCGTGGAATTGCCGGCGCCTTTCTCTTCACCGGCGACGATCAAAAGAAACCGATCAAGGCGCTGAGCGGAGGGGAACGCAATCGCGTCGCGCTCGCGCGCATGCTGGTCGAACCGGCCAATACGTTATTGCTCGACGAGCCGACCAACCATCTCGACCCAGCATCGGTCGATATGCTTACCGATGCCCTCTCGGACTTCCCCGGTACGATCATCTTCATTTCGCACGACCCGACCTTTCTGACCAGAGTCTGCACGCGCGTCATTGAAATCGAAGAAGGCAAGGCCCGCAGCTTTTCGGGCGACTACGAGTATTACTTGTGGAAGAAGGCACAGGAAATCGACTCCATCAAGGAATCGAGCGACGACTTGAAGGGCGCGGATCGCGGGAAAAACGCCGGACCAACCAGGGCCATGGCGTCACAGGCTCCAGCCAAGTCCGCTGCCGGAGATCGCCGAGATTTGAACAAAACCCAGGCTAGACTGGAAAAACAGGTTGCGCGGGCTGAAGCCGAGATTGCCGAGTGTGAAACTAAAATCAAAGCGCGGGACCTTGAACTGGCTAATCCCTCTCTCTACAAAGAGAAGTCCACGGCATGGAGCGATCTGCAGATCGAGTATGATGGGTGGAAGAAGGACCTGGTGCGACTCACCGCCCGGTGGGAAACCCTCTCAGCTGAACTGGAAGACGTCAAGCAGAAGCTGACGGCCTTCGCCTAGCGGAATCCAGAATACATCAGGCGAAGCATTGTACGATGGAAAGCGAACCCGGAAGGACCTGCCTCGTCAACTAGACGGAAGACCTGATCGTTTCTTCAAGGTAGTAGAAAAGCCAGCGGTTCTTTTCTCTCGTCACCAGATCGTCCCACACCACTCCCGTCAAAAATCCTTTTTCCCAATCCTTCACCCAGGCGACCGTCCCCTCCAGCTTTTCCTGCTGGTCGGCGCCGTCTGAATCTAAAAATGCAAGCGACACGGTCACTCGCTCATTGATGGGAAAACGATCCTTGGTGTGCAGGCCGGCCCCAATCTTATTTACGTTGTCGAGCACGGCCGTACTGGCACGGCCACCGCTCTTCGGCGCAATGAGAGCAGACCCCACCAATGTTGCACGAACGAACTTCCGTCGTTCGCTGACGACCGCGGCGGCAACTGCTTGCTTCGACTCTCCGCGCTTCATAGGCCTAAGTATAACCGATTAGAAAACTTTGTAAACCACCTAAAAAGACTTATGGGCGAGGCTTCGGCCGATAGTACTGCCGTTCTTTCAAGACATCCGGGAGATGCGCCTGGTCAACCTTGGCCTGGGGATCATCGTGAACATACCGATACCCTTTCCCGTATCCAATTCCCTTCATGAGGGAGGTTACGGCATTCCGCAAATGCAGCGGGACTCCAAGATTTCCATGGGCTTGAGCATCCTCCTTGGCTTCCAATAAGCCGATATAGGATGCATTGTCTTTAGGTGCAGCCGCCAGGTAGGTCGTCCCATGAGCGAGGTTGATCTGAGCCTCGGGGAGCCCGACAAATTGCACGGCCTGAGCCACGGCATTGGCCACCAAGAGCCCCATGGGATCGGCGTTGCCAACGTCTTCCGAAGCAAAAATCACCATGCGGCGAGCGATGAATTTCGGATCCTCGCCCGCTTCCAACATCCGGGCAAGCCAATAGAGGGCCCCGTTCGGATCGGAATCACGTAGACTTTTGATATAGGCAAAAATGACGTTGTAATGTTCCTCTCCCGTTTTGTCGTAACGGAGCGCCTGTTTATTCAGCGAGGCCGCGAGCAGCCGTTCATCGATTGACCGAGTACCATCCGCGCCGACCGGCGCCTGCGTCACCACAAACTCGGCAGCCGTCAACAACGCACGCGCATCCCCGTTACCGAATGCGATCAGGCGCTGCCGCGCCTCCGGCGACAGACGCGCCTTCAATTGCCCCAGACCGACGGCTGAATCGGTAAGTGCACGGTCCAGGATCATCCCCAGCGCCTCATCAGAGAGAGACTTGAGCACAACCAGGATCGATCGCGACATCAACGGACTGATCACTTCAAACGAGGGATTCTCGGTCGTAGCCCCAACGAGAATCACCGTCCCTCGTTCGACGTGGGGAAGAAAAGCATCCTGCTGGGCTTTGTTAAAGCGATGGATTTCGTCGACGAAAAGCACCGTCTTCTGCTGTTGCAACACGAGCCGGTGCTCGGCGGCCTTGATGATTTCGCGTAGCTCTGGAATGCCGCCCGTGACAGCTGAAAACGCTACGAAGTGGGCTTTTGTATGTCTGGCGATGAGATGCGCCAGCGTGGTCTTGCCCGATCCTGGCGGGCCCCAGAAGATTACCGAGGACAGGCGATCAGACTCGATGGCCTTCCGCAGCGGCCGATCCTGGCCGACAATCTCATCCTGCCCGACAAAATCGGCGAACTCCCGCGGGCGCATCCGCTCCGCCAACGGTGCGTCGGCCTTCCTCTCCGTTTGAGGCACAGCAAACAAATCAGGCCCTGGTTCCCGCGGGGTCGCCATCAGTTACCTCTATTAAGCAGCCGATTGTATACGCCATATACCGTGATCGCAAACCGCCCCTTGACCATCGATACCGCCGATGCTACGAACAGCGCCAGCGTAAGGAGGGATTTGATGCAAGCAACACTCAACGGCATCACGCTGGCCTACAATGATACCGGGACCGGTCTTCCGATAGTCTTTCTGCATGCCTTCCCCCTCAATCGCACCATGTGGGCTGAGCAGGAAGCGGCCCTCTCATCACGCCATCGAGTCATCACCATTGATCTGCGGGGACACGGGGAATCCGATGCCCCATTGTGGCACTACAGCCTCGATCAGGCCGCAGATGATGTTCACGCGTTGCTGAATCATCTCTCGATCCGGCAGGCCCTCTTCGTCGGCCTATCGATGGGCGGCTACATCCTGTTAGCGTTCTATCGAATATATGCGAATCAGGTGAAGGGAATGGTACTGGCGGATACGAAGGCCCAGGCCGATACGCCCGAGGGAAAAGCGGGGCGCTTCCAGATGGCCCAGATCGCCTACAAACAGGGACCGTCTGCGATCGCCGACATCATGCTTCCGAAGCTCTTGAGTCCAGCAACCATTCAGAGCAGACCAGAGATCGTTCAGCGGGTTCGAGCGATGATTGAAGGAAATCAGATCAGCGGGATCGCCGGAGACTTGATGGCAATGGCCGAACGGCCAGACTCAGTACCGTTCTTGAAACAGATCAGCTGCCCCACACAGATCATTGTCGGCGAGCTGGACCACGCGACACCACCGGCCGATGCGAAACTCATGGCGGAACAGATCCCCAACGCGAAACTGGCCATCATCCCCAACGCCGCGCACCTCGCGAACTTGGAACAGCCAGAAGCGTTTACCCGCCTTATTGCAGAATTTCAATCGGGACTGAAGAACTAACTGGCGGGCACTATCCTGCGATCTAGTCCGAAGTGCCGACACCACTGCGGCGTATGAGCTTCAGAAACTCCAGCCTGGTTTGCTGCTGAGTCCGGAAGGCGCCGAGCATGGAACTGCTCACCGCGACCGTATTTTGCTTTTCCACGCCGCGCATCATCATGCACAGGTGACGAGCCTCGACAACCACGCCCACGCCATGCGCGTTCAGTTTTGTCTTGAGCGTCTCCGCAATCTGCACGGTAAGCCGTTCTTGCACTTGGAGCCGCCGCGCGAAGGTATCGACGATGCGGGGAATCTTGCTGAGCCCGACCACCTTCTTGTTGGGCAAGTACCCCACGTGCACTTTGCCATAGAAGGGCAACAGGTGATGTTCGCACATACTGTAGAAATCGATGTCTTTCACGATGACCATTTCATCGTACTCAATCGGGAAAAGCGCCCCGTTCAAAAGCTGATCGATGTCACGGTGATATCCCTGCGTCATGAATGCGAGCGCCTTGGCCACACGCTCGGGAGTCTTGAGCAATCCGTTACGGCCAGGATTCTCTCCCAGCGCCAGCAAAGTCTCTGTGACGAGAGCTTGCAATACGCCCAGATCTGCCGGTCGTCCCGTCCCGCTCATATCCTCAACCGGCTTCCGCCGGCGGCTCGCTGCTTGCTTGGCCATAGTGTCTCCCTAGGATCTCGCCGCAACCAAGGCCGACCCCGTGTATTCGAAATAGTTGTCTCTCGTCTCAACGACGGCCACTTTCTTGAGTTGCCCTTCCGGAACCTGTGTGACGAGCAAATCCCAGATCAGCAGCACCAGATTTTCACCGGTTGTCGTCCGCGTAGCAAACTCGGGGTCCTGGTTGAGATCCCGGTGATCGAATCGAGTCACAATTCGCTCGGTGACGATGCGATCAAGCGCGTCGATATCCATCGTTCGCCCGCTCTGCGAGACACCGGGACTCCCGATTGTCACGAGCACCACGTAATTATGCCCGTGCCCGTTGGGATTGTTACACTTACCGAAGACCGCCCGGTTGTCTTCAATCGATAAATAGTCGGTGTGTAACCGATGGGCCGCACAGAATCGATACCGCCTGGTAATGCTGCCCTGTCCCATACCATTCACACTGAGATCGGTGAAAAAGACGAAGCCAGGATTCCCCTCGCGGGCAACCCTGGCTTTCCACTATCTGAAAACTGTAGGCAGAGTGCGAGTCCTCTTCCTTCCGGTCAATCCGCTTAGGCGCTGAAGGAACTGCCGCAGCCGCAGGTCGTCTTGGCTTGCGGATTCTTGATCGAGAATCCTGACCCCTGCACGCTGTCGACATAGTCGACTTCGGCACCCTGCAAGAGAGGAGCGCTCTGAGAATCCATGATGACCTTCACATCGCCCTTTTCCACGACGGTGTCGTCTTCGCCCATCTTGGACTCAAACGCCATCCCATATTGATAGCCATGGCATCCGCCGCCACGGACATAGACGCGAAGGCCGACTACATCCTTCTCTTCCGCCATAAGCTCTCGGATCTTCTGTTCTGCAACCGCTGAAATAGTAACCATGGTCTTCCTCCTGTATCTCCAGATCCGCAACCTGCGACCCGGGTTGGCTTAGTGTAACACCTCTCTACCGAATATCAACTCCCTGCGTCTCTGATTGTATGGCCGAAGGCTCCATAAACTTAGGATCCGCAAACTTGGACTCCGGAACCCGTACGACGACATCGCCTAGCACTCTGGCCTGACAACCCAGTCGATGCCAGGGCTCACTCAAGTTTTCCCGATCCAACAAATCCTGCTCGTCAAAGTCGATCTCGGACAACTGGTCACTGCCGGACTGCACTTCTACTCGGCAAGTCGTGCACGATGCATTGCCTCCGCAATCATGATTCAGCGAGAAACCCAGCTCCTTGGCGGCATCCAGCAACGTCAGGTTTCTGGTCACCGTCCCGCTCTTCCCCTGAGGATGAATGAAGGTCACACGCGGCATAATCGATCCCTATACCTCTACCGCCGCCGGCGTAAACGGGCAACGCTGCAACCGAAGATGCTCCTCGTACTCTTTCTGGAAAAGCTTCACACTGCTCTGCACCAGGACAGCCGCACCGGTCACCAACGTACAGTAGCCCGTTCCCTTCACGAACCCGCAAAGCTGCAACAGGCTATCCATATCCTTTTGCGTCCCCTGCCCCTCTTCGATCTTCGCCATCAACGTGGCCAGATTGTTCGTCCCCATCCGGCAGGGCGGACATTGCCCGCAACTCTCGCCTTTGAAGAAATTCGAATATTTCAGCGTCGCCGCCACCATGCAGGTCGCATCGTCGATCACAATCGTTCCCGCCGACCCCAATCCGGTTCCAGCTTTCTTAAGTGAATCGAAATCCATTTGCAAATCGAGTTGATCGGCCGTCACCATCGAGAAGGCCGGGCCACCGGGGAAAACCGCCTTGATCTGCCGGCCACCCTTGACGCCGCCGCCGCACTTTTCAATCAACTCGCGGATCGTCACACCCATGGGCATTTCATACACACCCGGGCGATTCACAGAGCCGCTTAACGAAAACATCATCGTGCCGGGACATTTCTCCGTTCCAACCTGCGTAAACCAGGCGGCGCCTTTATACAGGATCCGCGGAATGTTACAGAGCGTCTCCACATTGTTTACTAAGGTCGGCTTCCCGTAGAGGCCGAAATCAGTAGGATAAAACGGTGGCTTCTGACGGGGCATCGCCGGACGGCCTTGCATCGACTCCAACATCGCGGTCTCTTCACCGGCCACATAACTCCCGTGGCCTTCGAATACCTGCAACTCGATGTCGAAACCCTTCCCTAACACATTTTTCCCAACCAGCCCGCGCGTACGAGCTTCAGCCAAGGCCTTCTTCAGATTTTCCCGCTCTTCTTCGTACTCATGATTCACATAAATAAAAGCGGCTTTGGCCTGAACAGTATGGGCGGCAATCAAACAGCCTTCGATCAATTGATGCGGAAGCGTCTTGAGGAGAAATCGGTCTTTGAACGTCCCCGGCTCATGTTCGCCTGCGTTGCAGACAAAGTAGTGTTCCTTGATTCGATGGTTCAGCACCTTGTCCCATTTGACCCCGGTTGGGAATCCGGCGCCGCCCCGCCCTCGCAGCCCAGCCTTCTTCAATTCGGCCACGACGTCGTCGGCTTTCATGCCGTCGACACACCGCTTCCACGCCTCATAGCCCCCCACCTTGAGGTAGCCTTCAATCTCCCAGGGAGATCCTTCAAGCTTTTGGACTAGACGGGGCTCGGTCGCGATGGACATAGACATTCCTTCGAAAAAATCCGCGAGTTTAGAAGCCGTACTATACGGCTGACTGCGCGTCTCCGTCAAGGCAACTCATGGGGAATAGGCCTGAATCTCAAGCAGTTAGGGCAAGGGCCCTATGGCGTTGCTAGGCATGTAGGGCAATCGGGAGCAGTAACCAGTAGGGCGGATCCATTTCGCCGGCCGGACATTCCCGGACCGGCGAAATGGCGAAAATCCACTTACTTGAAATGGCTGCCGGCCCCCATGAAAAACAACATGGGAATCGAGAGCATAACGTTGACACGTGACGCATAGAGCGCGGTCTTCCCCCACGCTGCCATCTCGGCAGGTGCCGGGGTTCCCTGCGCCGCTGCCGTCACTGCCGCAATGATCTTCTTCTGATTGGGCCAGATGATGGCGTGGACATTGGCCATCATGATGATGCCCAACAACCCGCCGATCCCCAACGCCATGGCGCCGGTTCCGCCTTTGGCGTACAGATAGCCATACAACCCAATGCCCGCCAGCACAGTCACCGTGGCCCCATGCCGAAACCAGTTGAGTGCTAACGGCATCAGCTTCGGAATCACGATGTTTTTCGTAGGCCCATCCAGACTTTTCAGAAAAGCAGCATTGACAAGATTAAAGAAATACAACAGCCCGATCCACGTAATCCCTGCCAAGAAGTGCACCCAGCGCATGATCATACCCACCCAATCGACCTCGCCTGCGCCAATCCCGGACATGCCGAGAAACACCACTATCAAAACGACGGCCAGTGCGAATCCCGCACCGATCGTCTGCATCGGATCTTCAAGAAATTTCATAGCTCCCTCTCCTCACACGGTTTATTGCTCGACTGCCCATCCTGCTGCAGCCCCCTCACAGTTGTCACGCCACCGACACAATGCCGGCACACTGACACTACATCATCAATCGATCGACATTCGCACATAGCTCTCTTACCGCCGTGGCAGAAGCCTCCAGCGCCGCGCGCTCACCCGCCGTCAACTCATATTCAATGACCTGCTCGGCCCCGCCGCGGCCCAGCTTCACCGGCACTCCGATAATGACATTCTTCAACCCGTATTCGCCTTCGCACAACACCGCCGACGGCACCACGCGCTTCTGATCCTGCATGATCGCGTCGACCATATCGACCGCTGACGCAGAGGGGGCGTAAAAGGCACTGCCGGTTTTTAGCAGTCCCACGATCTCCGCCCCGCCCTCTCGCGTGCGCTTGACGATTGCATCCAGCCGGTCCTTGGAAATGAGGTCCGACACCGGCTTGCCTTTGACGGTCGTGTACCGGGGAAGCGGCACCATCGTATCGCCGTGTCCACCCAGCACCATCGCCTCCACATCAGGGCCCGGCACGTTCAGCTCGTGCGCGATGAACGCGCGCATGCGCGCCGAATCAAGCACGCCGGCCATGCCGATCACCCGCGACTTGGGAAACTTGCTGACCTTCAAGGCCACATGCACCATCGCATCCAGAGGGTTGGTGACCAGCAGTAAGATAACCTCCGGCGAACGGGCGATGAGCTCCTTCACCACCGACTGCACGATCTTGGCATTGGTGGCCAGCAGTTCGTCACGGCTCATGCCTGGCTTCCGGGCAATCCCCGACGTGATCACCGCCACCGACGAGCCGGCCGTTTCCTCATATCCGTTGGTCCCGACCACGCGCGTGCTGTAGCCGCAGACCGGACCGGCCTGCGCCATATCGAGGGCCTTCCCTTGGGGAACGCCTTCGACAATGTCGACCAGCACCACATCGTACTGATCACGCTCGGCTAACCGTTGCGCCGCCGTCCCGCCCACGTTGCCCGCGCCCACCACTGTAATCTTCGGTCGCCCCATCATCACACCTCAGTTCCTAGGTCTTATCCTCTTCGCTTCCTATTCCCCATCCCCCTTGACGGGCTTAGCGCAACCCTCACGGCCACTGCGCGCACGCGCGAATACAACGGAGGCGCAGAACCCGTCAATGCCCGCCCTCATGCTCCGTCCAACCCGCCACCTTGAAATTGATCGTGCAGACAAAGTTATCCCCGTCGTAGAAATTGACCTTGATCTTCTTCTTGCCGTAGGTCGCCGACAGGAACGCTTCGGGATCGTCCACGAGCGCCTGATACCCGCCTGCCGGATACTCACCCAAGTCATGAAAAACCACGATCATCCCCACTTTGACTTCTTGAAGAATCTTGGCCCAACAGCGCGGATAGACCTCCCAGAACTTGGCATCGATCATGTCCTTGGTGGGCTCCTGGCGGTCCTCGCCAGGAATCACCGCCTGGCCGAACTTTGCCAGCCGACGGACATAGGGATACTGGTGCCCCGTAAACAATTTATAGAGCCAGGGCGGAACCGCAGGTCGTGCAGATGTATCGGACATAGGCCTACGTCGTCAATCGTTGATAAATTCGTGGTAACCGGGCCGGCAAAGATTCCACCCGGTCGATCACGGCAAACCGCACATCGCCATACATCCGCCGAAGATACGCATCGGCTGCCGCGTCGATCGTGACACAGAACGGATCGATCCCAGCCTGCCGCGCCTCGCGGAGCGCCGCCTTGGTATCTTCGAGCGAATAGTCGTCTTTATAGTCCCCGTCCAGAGGACGGCCGTCACTCACCAGCATTAGGAGTTTCGTTCTAGCCTCACAGGCCCGCAGCTTCGCTGTCGCATGGCGAATCGCCGCACCATCGCGATTCTGCTGCCGTGGCACCAACCCACCCAGCCGATGTGCCGTGGCACGGCCTAAGGGCTCATCGAATTCCTTCACAATCGAAAACTCGACCTGCGCCCGGCCCTGTCCGGAGTAGGCATAGACCGCATACTGATCGCCGACCGCCTCCAGCGCTTCGCACAGAAGTACCAGACTTTCCTTCTCGATGTCGATCACCCGCCGTCCGCTTTCAAGTTGTCGGCTGGTCGACCCGCTGACATCCACGAGAAAGGCCACGGCCACATCCCGCTCTTTTTTCTCATGCCGGACATAGATACGATCGCTGCCTTCCATGCCCGCCCGCTGTTCCGCCACCCGGCGAACCAGGGCGTCGATATCCAAATCCTCGCCGTCGGCCTGCGCCGCTGTGCGCCGGAAGGCCGGGGGACGAAGACTCTCAAAAAACCGGCGGAGCGATTTCACCGCGCTTCGATGAGTCGTCAGAGCCGCCACGACAGCGTCATCCGATCCGGATTCAGCCGGTTGCTCCACGACCTGGCACCACTGCACCCGGTAATCCTGGATCGTCACATCCCATTCCGGATACCGAATCCCTTTCGCACCGGCGGCCTTGCCCAATGGCCGCTCTTCGACCGGCAACGCCAACAACTCATCCACGACGGCGGGCAAGGCACGACCGCCCCCCATCACGTCGCTCATTGAATCGTGCCGTTCACCGCCTGAACTTTTCTGGTTGCCGCTGTGTTCCTTGGATCCACCGCCGCCGCTGGCCACACGCTCGCCGGGCGCTTGCCCCTCGGCATCCATATCCTGTTGTCCCGGGGCCTGATCCCGCGAGATAAACTCGGGATTCATCTCTCCCCGATACACCCAGTTGGTCATCGGACGATAGGGCTCGCCGGTCTCTTCGGACCCCGTCGGCCCCACGCCCAACTCCTCCGGATTGTCCTGAACCGGATCACCCTGAATCATCTCGGCCTTGGGCGCTAACAACTCTTCCATGCGGACATACACCGCGTGGACAAGGCGCAGCGCCTCTTCCGCAGACACCCCCGGCGCCAACACCGGACCGCACATCGACCAGAGCAACGCAACTTCACCCTGCACTGCCCGAGGCACCGCCGATTCGATCGATTCGCCGGTCGAGAGACGCAATAGGCAATCGACCAGCAGTTCCTTTACGGTCAGTCCATGCGCCGGATCGCGCGGGGTTACCGCTTCGCCGGCCACCCGCTGAAGATCCCGCTGAAGACCGGGATACTCCCGCTGCAAATGCGCCTCAACTCGCGCATCCTCCAGCACCGTCCAGAGATCCTGCATCAAGCGTGGGTGCGGATAGAGCCGGAAGAGCGCCGCCAGCGATGCCGGTTGTTGCGCCCCACGCCCATACCGGTCACACACGGCCGTCACCACATCCTGAAGCGAGCCGAGCGTCAGTCGATAGGTGCCACACTCAATATGTCCCGCTTCATGCGCCGCCATCACCAGATAGAGCCGCACATTTTCATCATAGGTCTGATATTTCCTGAGTAGCGCCGGAAGCGCGATGATACGTCCATCGGCACTGACTGTTGCGCGAGCAGGGATATCCGTCACCGTATCCGGGAGCGCCTGAATCTGCACGTCCGAGCCACAGAGTCCCTGCACAAACAATTTGATCGTCCGGGCCACTTGCCGGAGCGGCACGCCGCTCAACGCCTGCTCTACCGACGCCAGCGACCGCTGCGACTCCAACCCGAAGTACGCGCGCGCGCCCTCTACGCTGTAGGCCAGGACTTCCATTCCCGCCTTGAACCAGTTTTCAAATCGCACGCCGGCATCGGGGGAAACTCCGATCATGGCGACGATCTCAGGAGCGCGCCGCAAATACGCGAGTGTCGCCGCCGCATCCCGTTCAGCAATGAGTCCCCCGTACTGCACCACTTTGAGCTGCCACTCGACCGAAGCCAATGCCCGCAGCAATGCCGGCGCCTCCGCTAACCAGGCAATGGCGGACTCCGGCGAATGCTCAGCCAATACCGCCCCGAGCGATAAGACTTTCGGACGAAGCGCCGCATGCTCCAGATCTCCGAGAATCGCCGGACTGGTCCGGAGAAACTCCAGCGTGCCCAGATAGTCGGGGTTCCCGATGGCATTCGGCTGAATCAGCTTCATGCCGAACCCGACCCACCCCCGCACCTCACTCAGCGGCAGGACCGGCGCAATGGCGGCCAATTGCCGGATATACTCCAGGCCTACCACCACATCGATCTGCGTCAATTCCACCCCGACCTCAAGCCAGGGCTGTAACTGCTCCGCGGGAATCACGTCGAGGAGCAGCGGCGCCGTCCGAAGATATTCCAGCGTCACATTGGCATCTTGCTCCGCCAGCTCGGCGCCAATGGCAAGAATGGCGCTGCGCGCCGCCGGCTGTTCCACCACTCCCAGCATGCGCGGGCTTTCTTTAAAGTATTTCAGCGCAGAGGCACCGGAGGATTCCACTAGGACAATACCAAGATTGAGCCAGGCGACGACCGGCGCAAGACCGGCCCGGCGCGCCAATTCAGGAAGGGCCTCGACCGCAGCGCGGCCGACCTTTTCAGATACCTCGTTCAATTCTTCCAAGAGCGATAGGACCGCCGCAACCGGCTCCGGCTTCCCCCCAACCGCAGCTAATTGGGCGACCAGCTGCTCCGCCGAGGCCTGCCCCAGATCGCCGCTTATCCGATTGATCAACTCTGTTGCCGCGCGAGAGTCCGCCATGGCCCGATCTATCCACATTGATGCCGAATTTGAGAAGTGGTGGATTGTAAAGGACGCCCTGGCGCTTGTAAACTAGCGTGTACAGCGCCAGATGCGCGTATGCGAAGGGAGACACCATGGCCGAACCCAAGCAAGAGAGCCTCGACAAAATATTGAAATACGTGAAAGGGTTCGCCGAGAAGAGCGGCACCGTCATGCACCCCACCCCCGCGGTCACCGAAGCCGTGGTGAAGGGGCTGGCGATGCATATCGATGAGCTGGGAAAACCCCTCTGCCCATGCAATTTCTACAAAGACAAACAGGCTGAAGCCAAACTCCGCCGGTGGATGTGCGCCTGCGATGAGATGCAAATCTACAAATACTGCCACTGCTTGCTGTTTGTCAGAGAAGACGGCATGCCGATCACCGAATATCTCCCGGAAGGCCACGAGGGGCGGGAAATTTACGGCCTCATTACCGATCCAACGCCGGATAAAGGCCGTGCGCTGAAACACAAGGCTGCCACAACGCCGGCTCCTCCCGACGAACCGGCCCCTTCCGTAAAATGACCGCCCTGCGACCGGTCCAGCGCCTCTCGCTCGGGACAGCCGTACTGGTTCTGACCAGCATCCTCTGCCTAAGTCGCGGGGCTGCCGTGGAATCAAGCCCCGCGCCCGCTCCGGTCTTCAATGAAAAAGAGTTTGTTGCCTATAAACAGAAAGGCCATGGCACCTTGTCAGGCCAAGTCTTCCTCGGAGCCTCGTCGGGGAAAGCCGTCACACAAGCCGGTGTGCCAGTTCATTTGATTCCAGTGACGAAATACACCCGCTATTGGTTCGACCATAGCGTAAAGACAACCGCCTGTCCGCCACCGGGTGATCCAGCGACAACTAATAGCACACCAACGTCACCCCAACCCTTGCACTGCGCCCAGGAGGCAGTACGCCAACTGGAGATGGACAAACGCCTTCTCCCCTATCTCCGCACCACCAGAGCCAATCCAACCGGCCACTTCTGGTTCACCAAGATTCCGGCAGGGCGCTATTACATCGTCAGCGCGATTGAGGGCAGCTCACAAAAAGAGGACGGACCAGCAGGAATTGCATGGCTGAACATAGAACTTGAAGCAGGAGAAAAAGCGACCAACCTCGTCATCACCGACTGCAAAAGCACCCTCTGTTAACCGAATCCCTCCTTTTAGGACTTCTACTGCGATTGGTTTCACTGCGCGCATTGAGCGACCATTCTCCTCACTCACTATAGGCCTGGGCATGGGGGTTGTTTCTATTGCGCGCATCCAACGAGGGCCAGGTCCGTTCTCACCCGCCCGCCCTCGCGGCGCCGAGACGCCCACTCCCCCTAGGCCGCGCGTTGGGCGAGCACGGAAATAACCCAACTACCCTACCTCCGACTCTTCTTCTCTACCACCCATAGGACGGATCGGTGAGTCTCTGGCTGCGCGCGTTGTCCGAGCACAGTCTGATCGTGCGCGGACAGCGAGCAAGGAGACTCACCGATCCGTCCTACTCACCCCTCACTCCCATCCGCTGACGTCGTAGCCCCTGCCAATGAGACAGTGCACGACAGAGTCGGCATAGGCCGGGTCAGGATCCGCCGGTTTGTATGCGCCGGCGGCTAGGCCGCCGATGAAACCCAAGCCGCCACCAACCGCCGCGCCGATCGCCACACCCACGCCGCCTCCGATCAACCCGGCTGAAGCTCCACCGACGCCCCCGATGATCAACCCCAACACCCCGCCGCTGGCGATACTCCCCGTGCGGTTCACACCGGCTTTCAACCCGGCCCGCTCGGCTTTGTCCTGGCAGGCGGCAATATCCTGTTCCGCCCCTTCCCTCCCGTTCAATTGCAGATGCTTGTTCGAGCGCAACACCGGCCCCGGCGCCGTACAAGCTCCAAGACTAAGCAGCAGTAAAACAGCGACGATGCGGCACATCGATTGATTCAGCACGACGTTGCTCCTCCGATCATCTTCTCTCAAATTACCAGCCGATCACCTTGGTCAATGCGCCACTGCGCGCATCGATCGGCCACCGCCCTCAATTGAACATTTGATTGCGTCTTGCGTGGGCGGTCAGCGAGCACAGCGCATTGACCAAGGTGATTGGCACTCCCCCTCACTGCCATCCCGTCACTTCATATCCCTTGTCTTGCAAACACCGATTCACGAAATTCGCGTAGGCCTGATTCGGCTGTGGGGAACCCGCGAACGCATAAAAAATTCCTGTGAGGAGGCCCCAGACCGCGCCGCTCGCCGCGCCAATGAGCGACCCACTCCCGGCTGCACCGGAAATCGCGCCTCCGACTGCGCCGCTCGCGGCACCCACACCCGCTCCGACCGCCGTGCTCGTCGCAACCCGGCTTCCCTTTCCGCTCGCCTCTTCGGCGCCGGCAGACTCAGCCAGTTGTTTGCACGCCTCGATGTCCTGCGCGGCGACGTCCTTGCCGACCGACTGCAAGTGCGCATTGGGGTACAAGACCGGCTTCGCGCCCGAACAGGCCGACGCCGCCATACAGAGCGCACCCACGACCGCCATGCCCCATCTGTTCATCAGACCACCGGTCCTTTTGCTGCGGTCAGGCCCAGTCTCGCCAGCACCTCCGCCGCATGCAGCGTCGTGCACAGCACCCGTTTATGCCGCCCCACGGCCCCGGCCTGAATCGCCAGCGTGGACGGAGGTACCTTGAGCTGCGCCGCGAGAAACGCGAGCAAGGCGTCGTTCGCACGGCCATCAATCGGCGGCGCCGCGACACGAACCTTGAGCGCATCACCGTGCAGACCGACACACTCGGATTTCGAGGCTTTGGGTTGGACCTGAATCGTGATGATCGCGCCGCCTTTAGTATCCTGCACAATCGGATGCGTCATGCACGTATGGAATCGCGACTCGGCGTGGACTAGAAAATGGCCTTGACCAGTTCATGAATACTGCGCTGCATATCCCCGTCATCGGTGATGGGACGGGCAATGGCCACGTCGCAGGCCTGATCGGCCGCGACCCCTTGCCTAATGAGCGTCCCGGCATAGATGAGCAACCGAGTACTCACACCCTCTTCCAGCCCATGGTTCTTGAGGTTGCGGACTTTGCCGCCGAGCTTCACCAGCTTCTCGGCGAGGTCACGGCTCACACCGGCCTCTCGCTCCACCACGGTCGTTTCGACGACGGGGGAGGGATAGTCGAACTCGATCGCCATGAATCGCTGCTTGGTGCTTTGCTTCAAATCCTTGAGCACGCTTTGATAGCCGGGGTTGTAGGAGATCACCAGCATAAAGTCATCCGCCGCCTCGATGATCTGCCCCTTCTTCTCGATCGGCAGCACGCGACGATCGTCGCTGAGCGGATGGATGATCACGGTGGTGTCTTTCCGCGCTTCGACCACTTCGTCGAGATACACAATCGCCCCGTGCTTCACGCCGACGGTCAAGGGACCGTCCATCCACACGGTCTCCTGCCCCTTCAGCAAATAGCGGCCCACCAGATCGGATGCGGTGAGATCTTCATGACAGGCGACGGTAATCAACGGACGGCCCAGCTTGTGCGCCATGTGTTGCACAAATCGGGTCTTCCCGCACCCGGTCGGCCCCTTCAGCATCACCGGCATTTTGCTCTTGGCGGCAATCGTGAACAAACCGACTTCGCCGCGCACTTCGGCGTAAAACGGTTCCCGCTCAATACGAAAGGCCTGAATATCGAGTTCGCATCCTGACTGGCTCATACCTGTTCCATCCTGCGGTGAAGTATTTTGGGGCACGATAAACGGAACCAAGGGGGAAGATCAAGCCGATCGGCGAGAGATCAGGCCGTCTGGCTACGCGACCTTGACACCATCCAGGACTTCACGGACTTTCTGCACCAAGACGTTCGGGGTAAACGGTTTCTGAAGAAACGCGGTGTCCCGTTTGATCCCGCCTTGCGCAAAGACGGGATGATCGGGATAGCCCGACATATACAGCACTTTGATTTCAGGCCGGACCGACGTGAGCTTTTCAGCGACTTCCGGACCGCTCATCTGCGGCATCACCACATCGGTCAACAAGAGATGAATCGGGCCGAGATGCCGCGTGCCGGTCAGCAAGGCTTCGATGCCGTGCCGGGCCTCCAGCACCGTATAGCCATGCAGCCGCAACGTCTCATGGACCAACCCCCTCACCGCCGGCTCATCCTCGACAAGGAGAATCGTTTCGCGTCCATGCACGCGATCGGCATTCGCAGGAACCGCCTGGCCGCTCTGCGCCACCCCATCCACTCGCGGGAAGAAAATCTTAAACGTCGTTCCTTTATCGATCTTGCTCTCGACCCCGATCGTACCGCCGCTTTGTTTCACGATGCCATAGACCGTCGACAAACCTAACCCGGTGCCTTTGCCCTTCGCCTTCGTGGTGAAAAAAGGCTCGAAGAGATGCGACTGCGTCTCCTCACTCATTCCCTGCCCGGTATCCTTGACGGCCAGGAGCACATAGTCGCCGGATTCGAGTGGCATCGTCTCCCGGCGCGGCCCCTTGCCGATCGAGACATTCCGCGTTTCGACGGTCAACCGGCCTCCGGTCGGCATCGCATCGCGGGCATTCACCGCCAGATTCATCACAATTTGTTCGATCTGTCCCGGATCAGCCTTGATGGCCCCTAAACTTTGATCCAGCTCCGAACACAACTCAATGATATCCTCGCCCAACAGACGCCGCAGCATCCCATCCATATTCGTGACAATCGCATTCAGATCGACCACTTTCGTCGCGACAAACTGGCGGCGGCTGAACGCCAGCAGCTGACTCGTGAGGCCGGCCGCACGGTCTGCGGCTTTCTTGACCTCTTCCATTTCGCGCTTGGCCGGATCGCCGGCTGCCAGCCGGCCCAGGATCAATTCGCTGTACCCTCGAATCACCGTCAGCAGATTGTTGAAGTCATGCGCGACGCCACCGGCGAGCCGTCCCACCGCTTCCATCTTCTGCGACTGCCGGAGTTGCGCCTCGGTCTGTTGCAGCGCGTCTTCAGCCTTGGTGCGCTCGCCGAACTGGCCGATCTTCAATCCGATATCCGTGACCATTTTCAACAGCTCGTCATCCGGTTCCCGCACATACCGGCTGAAGAACTCAATGACGCCTTCGATCTCGCCCGCGACTCGAATCGGGAACCCAAAACCGCCATGCAGCCCGACCTGCGCCGCCACATCGGCCCGAAGGAATTGAGAGTCGAGCGCCACATCCACGATCCAACAGGGCTGACCGCTGGCCCAAATCCGTCCCGGCAATCCTTCCCCCGACGCAAACGACTGGTGCCATGCCGCCAAAGCAAAGGCATCGCCCTGAAACGTCGGCGCCTGCCATTGATCCAAACAGCGCAGCACGCCGGTCTGCTTATCAAACCGCCAAAACACCCCGAGGTCCCATTCCAGGCTTTCGCCGACCGCCTGCACGATCTTCGGAACGGCTTCTTCCAGTGTCGAGGACTCGGATAAAACCCGGGTCACCGCATATTGCGACGCCAACCGCCGCTCGGCCTTCCGCCGATCGGTGATATCGCGCACAAACGCGCTGAAAATATAGGCCTCGCCGATCCGGGCCGGAGACACGGACAACTCCACCGGGAACTCCCGGCCGTCATGATGCCGCGCCGTGATTTCGATTCGGCGATTGAGAATCGGCCCGACGCCGGTCCGGAGAAACTCCCGAAGCCCGTGGTTATGCGCCGCGCGATCTCGTTCGGGGATCACTGTTTCAGACAGGATCCGCCCCAGGACTTCGTCGCGAGACCAACCGAAAATCGCCGCCGCCTGGGCATTCCAATCGGTAATGACACCCGCCGCGTCGATGGTAATCACCCCATCCAGCGCCGTATCGACAATGGCGCGATTGCGCTCCTGGCTCTGGAGCAGTGCGGCTTCGGCCGCACGCGCCCAGGCACTTTCTTGTTGGGCTTGGCGATACTCCGCCCGCAGCCGCACCGTCGACCACAACAGCAACACCAGGAGCGGGAACCAGATGACCAGCGCCGCACCGCCGACCTTCCAGAGCACGACGGAGCGTATCGGCGCCAGAATCGCGTCGCGGTCGATCCGCACCAGCACCGTCCATCCCAGGCCGGGAAATTCTCCGTAGCCCGTCGTCACCGCGTAACCCGTCACGACCTGCACCCGCCGGCGAAGATGCTCTTCGATCACATAGCCCGGCTCTCCCGCCTGACTTAGCTTCACGGAGGGAAGCCCCATTTCGAGCAGATTGATCTTCTCGTGTACCGGCACCCTCGAATCGACGAACACCTCGCCGGACTTCGTGAGCATCTGATATTCGACCGCGCCGCCAAACCCTTCGCGCCGTTGCAGCGACCGAATAGTCCGCGTCGTGACGTCCTCTAATACCGGCACCGCCACCCGCGTCGTGATCACCCCTAAGAACGTTCCTTCGGCATCAAGAATTGGCGCCGTAAAGGCCACCGTTTCCACGCCCTCATCGATCTCATGTCTCGACACATCCCCCATCAGGACCCGCCGGGACTCATGCGCACCTCGAAACCACTCGCTCTGGCTGAAATCTTTTCCAACCAGGACGTCGTCGGTTGAGGCGATCATCACGCCCTGCTGGTCCGTGACGCCCAGCCAGAAATACATCGGCGCATAGGCGGTCTTCATCCAGGCAAGATAGCTGGCCAGATAGGGTCGGTCCGATGACCGCAGGGCGAACGCGCGAGCCATCATCTTCACATCGCCGTACCGCTCAAACAACAACCGGTCCAGCTTGTCCGTCACTTCCGCCGCCGCGAGCGTCAACTGTTCTCCCGAGGCCCACACCAACCGCCGCTCGACATACCGCAGCAACACCGCCCCGATGCCCAGCGCGAGGATCGTGACCAAGACGATCAGAAACGGAAGCCATCCGTAACGGCGTGAAGACTGCGCAAGCGGTGAGGCAACGGGAAAACTCATGGCTGCAACGGACTCGCTATCCAACTTTTAATTGTGGCCACTGGATGGTACGCCTGCTTGGCGGCTCGGAGACCGGGAAGGCCGGCATCATCCATGGCATTGATATATTCGGCGCCACCGCAGCGCGCGGCGCGGCAGGTCTCACGAAACACATACTGCGCCAAGCCGGGCATGGATCGGTCGGCGACTTCGACCAGCACCGCAAACGTCTCGGGCGCCAGCCAGTAGCCGAACGTATAGCCCACCACTCGATCCTCCGCACAGGCCACGGTGCCGGCAAGACCCAGCCGATCACCCACCGCCCAAATGAGTTCATGCGCCGCGTCGGCATCCTCTAGCAGGAACTGACCCATCGTATCCAGCGTTCCTTCTCGTTTCTGCGACACCCATCGACGGAACAGGTCACGGCACGCGGGCTGATCGGCCTCCGTATATGGACGGAGTGTCACCGACGCGGCCCGTTCAATCCGATTACAGAGCGCGCGTTGCGACTTATAGGAATCTCCAGCCAGCTGCGCCAGCGAGTCGGCCCGGTATAGATAGTCCGGGAATTTGTCCGACCATTGCAGAGGGCTGCCGGCAAGATCACGCTTCTGACGGTCCGTGACGTTCTCGATCCGGCTGACCGAAGAACCGTGATTCCATCGATGCAAATCGGCTAGCCCCTCTCCCACCGATTCTTCCAGCGATCGTGCCCCAAGCGGGGGCACCGGCATAAACCAGCCATCGGGAGAATGGGCGAACAGGAAGAATACACCGTCCCGCTCCATCCACCAATAGGACAATGTCGTCGCCCATATATAGTGATACACAAACGCGTAGGCCGCTAGTGCCTCATGGCCCGGACATTCGGACCGCTCCAACGCCTGCTTCATCCGGGGCGCATCCTCCAGCCGCAGCGGACGGAGACGCGGATCCGGCTGATGGAGACGGAGACGGTCCGTCAATTCCGGCAGCGCGGCAAGCACAATCACATCCTCTTGAAACCGGCCGATTAAACGCGGATTGTTCGCCAGCATCCGCAGCGTCGTCTCCCGCTGAAGGAGCGCTTGAACCAACCCGGCATGCCGGTGAATTTCTGCGGGAACGGCCTCCCGCATGAAAGGGCACTTGGTATCCCAGCCTAATTCGACCGCGGTGCCATCCTCACTCCACATCAGCGCCAACGGATAGAGCTGGCAATCGAACGGCCTGTGAGCATAGATGCCGCAGCGTGACGTCGCCGGATCGAAGGCCGGACACAGGTAGCCATCGCTTTGTGAATCTTTGACCAGGGCAATTTGAGATCCGACGGGGTCCGAAAACAGCGCGGGCGACAGGCCCTGCGCTACCGCAGCCTCGATTTCATTCCGCGTAAAGTAGGGGCGAAGAAAACTATCCGACTCGGGAAATCGGCAACAGACATCACATTGCACACACACGGAACCGGGAACGAATTGCGGCAGTGGATCGGACAGGCTCACGTGCGATTTGGACTCCAGCTATTCACGCGTCATGACGGCCCCACCGTACTACGCTGCATACTACGATGGGCTCGCCCATCGAGCAAGGAGCGATCACTCATCCGCACCGTCCCTCGCCCTCTCCGAATGTTCTGCGTCCATGCTTTATCGCCAGCTATAGGCCGCCGCGGCCCAAACACCCCTTGTCCGTCCCTGCCCCACATGGTAGCATTCGCGCACACATCCTTGACATTCTGAGACTCGCACAACGCCCCACGAAGGAAGCGTCCTTTGGCACACGCACCGTCACCCTGTTCGTCCCTGGCGCCGGACCTCGCCGTCCGCCGTTGTGCCGATATCCGCGCACAGCTGGAAACCGCCGGCCTGTTTGCTTCGGCGGCCGCACCGCAGGCGACCAACTCTTGGCGAATCAGCCCCTGCCCGCTTTTCCTCTCACCGGAGCAGACGGCATTCTTCACCAAACTGGGCCCCCAACTCCTGGCTTTCTACCGGGCCCACAACCGCCTTTATCTCGAAAGCGTGAAGGGGTCTCAGCCGAAATGGGTCGCGCAGTATCTCGACCAGGGCAAACCCGACGCCTTGATTGCGTATAGCCGCATGAAGCGCTTCCGGGACGATCTGCCCGCAGTCATCCGACCAGATGTGATTCCGACCCAAGACGGCATGGTCATTACCGAGCTGGACTCGGTCCCGGGCGGGATCGGCCTGACCGCGTGCCTGTCCGCCATCTATAGCGGCCTCGACGATATTCCTCTGCCGCTCGTCGGCGGCCGCGACGGCATGGTCCGCGGATTTGCCACGATGTTGAAGGCGATCCAGCGAGAACGAACCGGCTGCATCGCCATCGTCGCATCGGAAGAGGCGAAAGAGTACCGCCCCGAAATGACCTGGCTGGCCGCCCGACTCCGTGAGCAGGGCGTACCCGCCTACTGTGTCGAGCCGCGGGATGTGCGCTTCACGGAAGCGGGCTTGCGACTTGGGCTGGAGACCGGTGAGGAGCCTATCGCCGTGCTCTATCGGTTTTACGAACTGTTCGATCTCTTGAACATCCCGAAAGCCGAGTTGATTCAGTACGCCGCCAAAAAAGAATTCGTGGCGGTCACCCCGCCTTACAAACCAGCGTTGGAAGAAAAGTCGGCCTTTGCGCTCCTGCACCATCCGGTGCTCCGCCCATTCTGGGAAAAAGAACTCGGCGAGGCCACCCTGCTGGACCTCACAACCATCATGCCGCGCACCTGGCTGCTTGACCCGGCGCCGATTCCCCCGTCCGCGACAATTCCCGGATTGCGGATGGGCGACCGCGCCGTGACCAATTGGCGCGATCTCGCCGCCGCCACGCAAAAAGAACGGCATTACGTGGTCAAACCGTCGGGATTTTCAGAACTGGCCTGGGGCAGTCGCGGCGTATCGGTGGGGCACGATCTTCCGCAAGCCGAATGGGCCGCGGCCATCGATCAGGCCCTCGCGTCGTTTTCGGCGACGCCCTACATCCTCCAGGAATTCCATAAGGGCCGCATCTACGAACTCGACTATTGGGATCCGGCAGCCAACCAGCTCGTGCGGATGAACGGACGGGCACGCCTGTCACCGTACTATTTCGTGGCCGACGGCAAGGTTGAATTGGCCGGGATTCTGGCC
Organism: Nitrospira lenta; assembly: GCF_900403705.1. Taxonomy (NCBI): domain Bacteria; kingdom Pseudomonadati; phylum Nitrospirota; class Nitrospiria; order Nitrospirales; family Nitrospiraceae; genus Nitrospira; species Nitrospira lenta. The sequence goes on from NZ_OUNR01000017.1 coordinate 392,628, forward strand.
ACCGTCTGTTCCGCGGAAAAGAAAATTATCCATGGGATGAAAGATGCCATCATGGTTCCCTGCGCGCTGTCGCAATCGTAACGCAAGCCCCACGTCCTTTTCCCCATATGCCTCATTCCACTTTTACCGTTTTCCATGGTAGCCTAAGGCCACGATGGCGTTAACGCTCTATCATGTCGACTGGTGTCCTGACTGCGAAGTCGTCCGCGACAAGCTGGCGGAACTCGGGGTGCCCTACAACGGCATCATCGTTCCCGACATCCGCCCGATGCGGAAACAGGTCCATGACGTGTCAGGCCAATATTATGTGCCGGTGCTCACGGACGGAGACACCGTCCTGACCGAGACACACGACATCTTGGCCTACCTCGATCAGCACTATGCCAAGACATCCTCGTAGACCTATCCAGAATCCCTCCCTTCCCGCACGATCGGCGACAGGGTGTGTCCACCCCTGCCGCGAGTGGTTGCATCTCTCAAACAGGAGGCCCTGACGCCCGTGGAGGAATGGAGACGCATACTCGCTGAGAGCATCGTGAAGCCGAAAGATCTGGCTGACCGGTTCGGACTCGACGAGAAAGAAATAGAAGCCATCGTCGGTCCGTATCCCATGCGGATCACCCCGACCGTCCTCGGGACGATGAAGGCAAAAGGCGACGCCATCTGGAAACAGGTGGTCCCGGAGATCGCGGAGCTGGACGATATCGATGCGGAAGACGATCCGCTCGAAGAAGACCTGATGAGTCCGGTGCCCCACCTTGTCCACCGGTACCCCGACCGCGTCCTCCTCATGGTCACCAACCAATGTCCGATCTATTGCCGCTTTTGCACCAGAAAGCGGCTGGTAGGGAAGCCGGGCTTTCTGAAGAAGGGCGAACTGGATCGCGCTATCGCCTACCTGCGCGAACATACCGAGGTACGGGACGTCATTCTTTCAGGCGGCGATCCGTTGCTGCTGCCCGACTATCTCTTGGAACGCATTTTTAAAGCGTTGCGGTCCATCCCGCATCTGGAACTGATTCGCATCGGATCGCGAGTCCCCGGGACGCTGCCGGAACGGATTACACCGAAGTTGTGCGAACTCGTCAAAAAGTACCATCCGATTTATATGAACCTGCACTTCAACCACCCGGACGAACTCACGCCGGCCGTGAAAGCCGCCTGCGGCATGCTCGCGGATGCCGGTGTGCCGCTCGGAGCCCAGACCGTGCTGTTGAAAGGGGTCAACGATGACCCCGAGGTGATGAAGCGCCTGGTCCATCAACTGCTCCTAGCCCGGGTCAAGCCGTACTATCTCTATCAAGCGGATCTGACCAAGGGCACCAACCATTTCCGCACATCGGTTGAGACCGGCCTCAACATCATCAAGGCCCTTCAAGGTCACACCAGTGGGATGGCCGTTCCGCACTTTGTCATCGACGCGCCCGGCGGCGGAGGGAAAATCCCGCTCCTCCCCAGCGACTACCTGGTGCACCTGGATGAAGACGGTGCCGTGCTACAGAATTACGAGAGTAAAACGTTCCGCTATCCGCAACCGAAGTCCGGTAGCAGCCGCGAGTTGCCGATGGTCGGCGCACGGGCCGGCTTCGACTACGAGGCCAGCGAAAATAGCTACCCTGACCGCGACGGGTTCTCTTCGTTGGGCAACAGTTGCGGGGGAGATACAGACGAGCTGTGAGCAAAACACCGACCCAGGGCATCCTCCCCTATCAGGACATCAAGCAGCTGATCGTCACCGGGGCCCTCACGGCATCCCCCGCGATCGAAGACCGGCAGATTCAACCGGCCAGTCTTGACTTGCGCCTAGGGCGCAAAGCCTACCGGTTGATCAGCAGTTTTCTGCCGGAACTCTCCCCTATTTCCTCACGGCTCGACGTGCTCGACTTCTATCAATCGGATCTCGTCATGTACGAGATGGATTTGACGGAAGGAGCCATCCTGGAAAAAGGGCACGTCTATCTTGTCCCGCTGCTGGAACATCTGAAACTCCCCAAAAATCTGCGCGCGCGGGCCAATCCCAAAAGCACCACCGGCCGGCTCGATGTCTTTACCCGTGTCGTGACGGATTTGAATGCGGGCTTCGACGAAATCCGTTCCGGTTATCACGGGCCCCTGTTCCTCGAAGTCGTGCCTCGTTCGTTCGCGGTCAAAGTCCGCACCGGCCAATCGCTGAATCAGATCCGGTTCGTCCGCGGCGAAGCCACCGTCAGCGATGCGTCGCTGAAGACGCTGCACAGCAAATCCCCGCTGCTCTATCACAACAGCCCGACCAGAAAAGTACTGGGACAACGCGAGTTCCGCGCCGAGCGCGGGCTCTTCCTGCGCATCGACCTGAAAGGCGACGACCGGACGGACTCGGGCATCATCGGCTATCGGGCCAAGAAGAACAGCCACGTCATCGATCTGGCCAAGGTCGGGCACTATAGCGCCGCAGATTTCTGGGAACCGCTCCATCGGCACCGGCATGACAGCCTGCTCCTGGAACCCGAAGAGTTTTACATCCTCGCCTCCAAGGAACGGATTCGTGTGCCGGCCGGATACGCCGCTGAGATGGTCGCGTACGAAGCAGCCTGCGGAGAGCTGCGCACACACTACGCCGGATTCTTCGACCCGGGCTTCGGGTATGGAGCAAAAGGAGAGATCAAAGGGACGCAAGTGGTGTTGGAAGTCCGCCCCCACGATGTGCCATTTTTGATCCACGACGGGCAGACATTTTTTAAGGTTGTATATGACCGCATGCTCGACGTACCCTCACAGCTCTACGGCACCACGTTAGGATCGTCGTATCAAGGGCAAGCGCTCACACTCAGCAAACATTTCAAAGTGTAACCATGGCACCTACAGACCTTCCGCAAAAAGATCCCGCTCCGGCTTCGTCGCCGGGCCATGTGGACGGCGAGACGAGCGAAGACAAGCAACTCAGCGTCGCCGGCATGATGACCGGCACCGCGCTGATTTTTATCGGCTTTCTGAATGTCTTTCTGTCGATCAGCGGCGGATTTGAAATCAATGCCGTCCCCTTGCTGATCTACTTCGGCGGAATCGCCGTGTGGGCCAATGCCGTGATCGAGAATCCCACCTGGCGCTATAGCGTCATGATCGTCGCGATCGCGATCGGCTTGGGCTTCTTCCACTACGGCGAAGTGCTCTTCTGGCACAAACAAGTCGTCTTCTGGACGACCGTGGTCGTCGTCATGTACTTCATGTTCAGAGAACCGAAAACGCCGGACCGGTAGTACGACCGCTGTCCGCCGCCGCCGGACCATCTCGACAAGCTGCCCAGATGACCATCGCCGTCATCATCCCCACCCTGAATGAATCCTCGACGATTGCGCGCACCCTGACACACACCGTCGCCTTGGGATTCGACGAAATTGTCGTCAGTGACGGCGGCAGCACCGATCCTACGCTCCAGATGGTCCAAGCCTGCTGTGCCAGAGTGCCGGTCGTACGGTTAGTCACCGCACCGACCGGCCGAGCCCGGCAACTGAATGAAGGCGTGAAAGCCTGCCGCAGCGACATCCTGCTGTTTCTCCATGCCGACACGGAACTTCCGCCGCATGCGAAAACGGCGATTGAATCCGCAGTGAAGAATCCTCAGATCGTCGGCGGGCGGTTCGATGTCCGCTTCGATCGTCCGTCCCGATGGGGCACGATCATCAGCTGGCTCATGAACCGGCGCTCACGTCTCACCGGCATCGCCACCGGCGACCAGGCCATGTTCGTCCGCCGTCAGATCTTTGAACAGATGGGCGGCTTCCCGAATATTCCGCTGATGGAAGATATTGCATTCAGCCGGCATTTGAAACGTCGGGGGCCAACCGCCGCGCTCGCGGATCGCGTCACGACCTCGTTCCGGCGCTGGGAGAAAAACGGGCCTCTGCGCACAATTTTCTTGATGTGGACGCTGCGCTTCCTGTATTGGCTGGGGGTCAGCCCCACTCGACTCAACCAATGGTATCGTGCAGTCCGATAAGCGTATGAACAAACCATCACCCAAATCGTCCCAGTCTGCATCGACACAACCACCGTCCGCCGCCCTGGTGATCTTCGCGAAGGCGCCTGTCCCGGGCCAAGTGAAGACCCGCCTGTGCCCGCCGTTGACGCCTGACGAAGCCGCCACTCTGCACGGCAGCTTTGTCATCGACATGCTTGAGCGCACCAAAGTCGCCACGGCAAAGCTGAAGTTACCCTTTGATCGTTACCTGGCCTGCGCGCCATCCTCCACACTGGTCTTCTTCCAGATCATGGAAGAGCGGCAGAGCGTGAAGCTAATTGATCAAGTCGGCGACGATCTAGGTGCGCGCATGCAGCAGGCGTTCGCGACCCTCTTCGGGAAGGGCTATCAACGGGTCTTCATCGTCGGCGCCGATGTCCCGTCGCTGCCGCTCGATCATTATAAGCAGGCCCTGGCTCTGCTGGATGCCCACGACGTCGTCTTAGGACCGGCACTAGACGGCGGATATTATTTGATCGGCCTCACGCAACCCCGGCCCGAACTCTTCGCCGACATTGTCTGGTCGACCGATCGCGTACTCGTGGCCACACAGGAGAAAGCTGTCGGCCTCGGCTTGAAGGTGGCGTTGCTTCCTGCCTGGCGCGATGTTGATACCATCGACGATCTCCAGGCATTGATGGACGCTAGCGCTGCGGACGCAAAGAAGCCGAAAACTGAGCAGGTCTTTTCAGCACGCACCGCCGGTGCGCTCCAGCATCTGGCCAAGCGCTTACGGGCAAAGACATAACCACCACTTTCACCACGGACATCGACCATGAACGAACGTGTCGCACTCATCACCGGCGGAGCGAAAGGCATCGGGCGTGGGATCGCATTGGACCTGGCTGCGCAGCATTGGAAAGTCGCTATCTGCTACCGCACCAGTGAAGCCGAGGCGCAGAAGACTGCGCTGGCCATCACCGAGCGCGGCGGGCAGGCGCTGGCCATTCGCTGTGATGTCGCAGACCCCGCGGCGGCCAAAGACCTCGTGACTCAGGTTGAACACACGTGGGGCGGCATCGATGTCCTCGTCAACGGCGCCGGGCCCTACCACCGCGTGAATCTGTTCGAAGAGACGATCGAGGGATGGAACGAAATGTTCGACGGCAATCTCCACCCCATCTTCTATCTGGCCAAAGCCATCGCGCCGGGCATGAAAGCCCGAAAATCCGGCCGCATCATCAATTTCAGCATGGCCAATGCGGAACAGATGATCTCGCAACCGGATGTCACGGCACACTACATTGCCAAAGCCGGCGTGCTCATCCTGACCAGGACGCTCGCCAAGTTGCTGGCGCCGCACGGCATCACCGTAAATGCGATTTCGCCGGGCTTCATCGATTCCGGCAGCGCGCCGCCGGAAGAACTGGCCGGCATGACGAAACGGATTCCCGCTGGCTATATCGGCACTATCGACGACACCGTCGCCGCCGTGCGCTACTTATTGAGTGAGGATGCGCGCTACGTGAACGGCGCGAACATTCAGATCAGCGGGGCATGGGGAATATAGGGAAATGGGACTGTACCCGTGGCGCTTCCTTGCTCACTGAACGCGCACCCGGAACAATCGAAACCTTAGATTAAGGGCGGTGCTCGCTCAATGTGCGCAGGGAAACCGCCACGGGCACAGTCCCTGAGAGAGAAGAGGGAGACTAGAAGAAATGAAAACGGATCAAGAACGCGAAGCCCATCATCGATTTGTCCAAGCGCTCCAGCATGAGCATCTGACCTGCTCCAAGCCCGGTTGTGGCGGAGCGATGGATGTCGCCGACCTCACTCCGCATAATGCCCGCATCAAGGCCTATGAAGCGACGTGCGAACGCTGTCATATGGTAGAAAAGATCACGGGCAAGGAGGAGCACTCACCGGCTTGGGACGTGGCTTCGATCACGATGATGGCCGAAGTACACCTCCTGCATGATCAGCCAACCTGTCCGTTCGACGACACCCCCATCACCTTCATCTCCATGCCGAATCCCAGGCGAAAAGGCCGTTACCGACTCACCTGCTTCTACTGCGGGCGTCATACGGAAATGAACTGGCCGCCGCCGGAAGCGAAAGGATAGACCGCCCTTCTCTCAACGCGGCACCAAACAAGAAAGCCGGCGGGTACTCCAACGAGCACCCCGCCGGCTTCCGTTTTACCGTTATCTATAACCCGCGAGTGACGACCGCCTACTTGCCGAACGCTTTCTTCAGCAGCGGCTCCATCTCACCCTTCTTTTCCATCGGATCGAGAATGTCGGTGTCGCCATAGAACGTCCCGTCGATGAACACCTTGGGCAGCGTCGGCCAATTGGTCATCTTAGTGAGGGCCTCCCGCTTGGTCGGCTGCGAGAGCACATCGATCAGTTCATACGGGTATCCGTACTTCTCGAAAAACTGCATCGTCTCGCGCGTGAATCCGCACATCGGCATGGTCTTCGTCCCCTTGCCGTAGATCAGGATCTTATGCGCTTTGACTTCCTTCTGGATTTCGTCTTCTATCGGTTCGGCCATCGTATCCTCCTATGCTTCGTCTTTAGTGCGGGCCGTCAATTCCAACGCATGGATCCGCCCATCCTTCAATGGCACATCCAGTGCCTGATAGATGAGCCTGTGCCGATCCAGCAGATTCTTCTCCCGAAACGCCTCCGACACCACGATCACTTTCAAGTGATCCATCGTCCCGGTGCGATCGGTGACCGTCACCGCCGCATCCGGCATACTCTTCAGAACGTACTCAGTCAACACTTCCGGTGTGATCATGCCCTGCCTCCGTCTAGTGGATGAGAATACCCGAGGGGGGACTGGAAACGCAATTCACTTAGCCAGCCCCTCACCCACCTAGCGAACGACACAACTTCTTGCTCCTATTGGCGATCCCTACGAGCGACTCCCCCCACTGCATTCCGTTACACCTGGTGCCTATGCACCAACCGTGGTGGTGCATAGGCACCACCACACATCGAACCCGTAGATTGGCCAACCGCAATCGATTCATTTGCAGCGGGTTTTCATCACCTCCTGCGAGGCATCGAGATTGCTCATTGGCACAGTAGGAGAACGACCATGAACCAGACATCCTCAACACCGCCCATCACTCACCATCAAGGAGGCTACCATGGCTGAATTCAAATCAGGGTTCTTTGTCGGAGGAGATGCGTGCAACGGGCGAGTCCTTGTCGTGGACGATGAGCCGGACATCCGCAAAGTCGTGAAAATGACCTTGCAGAAAGCTGGCTATGACGTGCTGGAAGCCGAAAATGGCGAGAAGGCCATTGAGACCATCAACAGCGGAGAAAACCGGCTGCTGCTTGACATCATGATCTGCGATATCCGCATGCCGAAGGTCAACGGAATCGAAGCGATCGCCTATTTCCGGCAGAATTATCCCCGTGTGCCGCTGATTGTCCTGACCGGGTTCCCCGATACCGACATGGCGACGTCCTTACTCAGGCAGGGCGTGGTCGACTATCTAGTGAAGCCCGTTGAAGGCGAAAAACTCAAAGCCGCCGTCGCCCGCGCGATGGAGCAGCGTGAGCTCGCGCCCTTATGAAATCATCAGCGCCGCGATTATCTGAGCAGGATCAGCCGGGGAGGATCATGCAGCGGCCCTCCCCGGCCCCACGAGAAAAGGATTCCGCCGCCCCTATGCCGACCACGCACCCAACAGACGTGACGCCCACCAAAATTGCGATTCTTGGAGCAGGACGAGGAGGGGTCGCCCTCCTCGACCTGCTCCACCAAATGCCGGCCATCGAAATCATCGGCATCACCGACTGCAACCCCAACGCACCCGGCCTGCAACGAGCCCGCGAACTGCGCGTGCCGGTCGCGCCCCACATCACCGCGCTCATCCAAAGCCACGGCGTGCAGCTAATTCTCGACGTAACCGGCGACCCCGCATTAGGAGCGATCCTCCGCAACCACGCCCGGCCCGAAGCCGATGTGCTCAGTGGCTCAGCATCCCGCATGCTCTGGGAACTCGTTCAACATGAATCGATCTTGCAGGCGGAACTGCTTCACGCCGAAAAACTCGCGGGGATCGGCTCCTTCGCCGCAGGCATTGCCCACGACATCAATAACCCACTGCAGCTGATTCTCGGACTCGCAGAAAATCTGGAAGACGAGACCGACCTTGCAACCATTCACGAGCAAGCCGCTGACATCATTACCGCCGTCAAACGCACGACGGCTATCTGCCGGGACTTGACGTCCTACACCCGACGCTCCGCCTCTCACAATCATAGCCTGGTTCCTCTCAGCGCCAGGCTTGACGAAGCTCTCAAGATTGCCCGGTATGCCGTAGGGCTTCACGATATCGACATCGTAAAACGCTATACTCCCGACGCCGCCGCCTCAGGCAATCCAGACGAACTGCTCCACGTCTTCGTCAATCTCATCACCAACGCCATCCAAGCCATGGACAGCGGCGGGACCTTGACACTGCGCACGGCCATCGAACCGGATACGGTGCTCGTGCAAGTCTCCGACACCGGCTGCGGCATCCCGCCCGATCTCTTCAACGCGATTTTCGAACCCTTTTTCACCACCAAACCACCTGGGAAAGGCACCGGCTTAGGCTTGTATAACATCAAGCACGTCATCCACCAGATGCACGGGGCGATTGCCGTGACCAGCGACGTCGGCATCGGCAGCACCTTTACCATCACCTTGCCACGAACAGCACAGGCGTGATCCCATGACAACACCAAGGCTGGCACGCCCGCACCACACACCGAGAGAGATACGGTGGGGGCTGAAAGCCAAACTCATCCTCTCGATGCTCTTCGTCGGCATCGTCCCGCTCGTCATCGGATTGGGCATGGCCTTTTGGCAAGGGTCGCAAGAAATCCGCGACGTCAACGGCGAAAGTTTTAAGGCCCTCGCAACCGAGGCCGCCCGCAAACTCGACCTACTCGTTGCCGACGAAGTCACCCGGACATCGCGCATTGCCAGTGAGCCTGCGATCGTGCAAGAACTCGAGCACCGCCGGGATCGACTGCACGTCCCGCCTCCGCCTGCCGCCTCACCGGCCGACTCCGACGCGGAAGCCCGCTGGGCCGCGCATGATCCGGAGCTGGTGGCACAGATTACCGGAGGCCCCCTCGCCACACTGCTGCAGGAATACTACACTGGAATCCACAGCGCCCCCGACCAACTGCTGCCCCAAGTCGTCCGGTCCGCCACCAAAATGCTGTTCCTGACCGACGTTCAGGGCACGCTGGTAGCGGCCATGACCGCCACCCCCGCATTTCGGCACAACCACACCGCGTGGTGGCAAGGCGCCTACAACCAAGGGGCAGGAAAACTCTACATTGAAGATGTTCACTTTGATGAAAAGATCAACGCGTATGCGTTCACCATTTCTATCCCCGTTATGGACAGTCTCCGTTACGAAGTGGTCGGGATCCTCCATCGTGTGGTCGACGCCAAAGAATTTTTCTCTCCGTCGACCCACGTGATCCGATTTGGAAAAACCGGGCACGTCATGTTGATCGATAGCCGGGGCATCGTCATGAGCTGTCCGATCCTCCCAACCGGCGTCTCGCTATCGGACCAAAGCCTGATTCCCCTCATCACACCGCTCCAGCCCGGCTGGACCCAGGCCTCAAGCGACGGACACGGGGGCAAGACGACCTCAATCATCGGCTTCGCGCCTCTGCCGGAGACCAGCCGCGCGACGAACGGCTCGCTGAGCGGCGGTTCATGGCATACCTTTGTCTGGCAATCGTCCGATGAACTGTTTGCGCCGATCCAGCACCTGTTTATCTGGATGACCATCTTTGGCGGCATCGCCGTCGTGCTCCTCGCCGTGCTCGGGTATGTCGCCGCCAGCCGCATCGTCACGCCGGTCCGTGCCCTGCAACAGGCCGCCCAGGCGATTGGGCGAGGGGATCTCCAAACCGCCATCGACATTCGCACCGGCGATGAATTGGAAGATCTGGCCGATGAATTCACTCGGATGAATGCACAACTGGAAGCCGCCTTTGCCGGCTTGACCGACCAAGTCACCTTAAAAACGCAAGAAGTAGATTACCTCCGGCAATCCACCGATCAGATTCTCGATGCAGTCCCCACGCCCATCGTCTTGATCGACGCCCGGGAATCCGTCCACTATGTGAATCAAGCCGCCCGTAAGACCTTCCACCTCGCGCCGGAAGCCACGCCGCCGCTCTCACTCTTCACCGTGCTTCCACTCGACGCCGCCGGCCAAACCAAACTGCGCCAAGAGTTTTCAGGGACGGCCTCCGAGACGCGCGACTCCGCCGCACCGATTCGAAACAAAACCCCCCGTGACCCCCTGGCGCAATCCGAGACCCACGAGGGAACTCTTGACCGGCCGGAACTTCAGATTGGGGCACGGACCTATCATTACCAATGGTTCCGTTTGCCCAGCCGCCCGGGCGAAGACCCGCAAGGCGGACTCGTGCTCCGCGACGTCACTGATGACAGCCGCCTGCAAGACCAACTCATTCAAGCCGAGAAGTCCGGCAGTCTCGGCGTGCTCACCGCCGGCATCGGACATGAATTGAACAATCCACTGTTCGGCATCCTGGGGCTTGGAGAAGCCATTCAGGATGAAACCGATCTGGCGCGCGCCCGATCGCACGCGCGCGATATCGTCGCCCAAGGGCGCCGGATGGCTGCCATCATCCGCGACTTCACCGGCGTCACCGCTCGGGACACCGCAGCCCAGCGCATCCCGGTGTGCGTGGAAACCGCCATCGAGCGCGCGCTCGCCGCCATGCAGATCGCCACGGATCTGACCCGGGTGGCCCTGCACAAGACCTTCGCCGGAGAGACCATGGTCCTGGCAATCCCCGACCAACTCCAGCAAGCGATGATGAACCTCTTGCTGAATGCCGTTCAGGCAATGAAAGGCGCCGGCGCATTGACCATCGTCACGACACAGGCGGACCAACTGGCCACCGTCAGGATTACGGACACCGGCCCTGGGATTGCCCCACAACACCTTGCACGAATCTTCGATCCGTTTTTTACGACAAAGGGACAAGGGGAAGGTTCAGGCTTGGGACTGACCGTGGCCCGACGCATCATCAGGAAATTCGGCGGCGAGTTGCGGATCGAGAGCCGTGAGGGAGCGGGCACGACCTGCCTCATCACACTGCCGGTGATCCACAACCAGTCACCCAAGGAGGGCCCATGCACCGCGTCGCCACCATGCTCGGAACCACAGCCGTCGCGTTCCTAGCCGCGGGGCTCCTGCTCGCACCCATTCCGCCGCTGGCCAACGAACCGCCGATCCTGCCGGGAATCTCGCCGGAAAAGGTCGCCGACTATGTGCATGCCATCGTGCAGGCCGACCGGACGATTTACACCACGCTCGTCGTGACCCGGATGCAGGACAAGCACATCGTCAACGCCACCGAGCATTGGGAGCAGGACAATGCCTTGCCGCTCCCCGCCCAATTCCTGCAACACTCGGGAAAGATCGTCGCTGAAAGCGGACGCGGCATCCGCTATCGCCTCATCGGCCTCTCCCCGATTTACCAGCGGAATGCGCCGGCCACGGATTTCGAGCGAAATGCCCTCGTCGCGTTGGCCAAGCAACCGGACCGCCCCATTACCGGGACGGTATCGAGCGGAAAGAAACAGTTCTTCCAGGCCATCTACCCGGATCGCGCCGTCTCCGCAGCCTGCGTGTCCTGCCATAACAGCCACCCGCTGAGCCCGAAGCGAGACTTCAAGGCGAACGACGTTATGGGCGGGATCGCCATTACCATTCCATTGGACTAACGGTGAGGATAAGGAAGAACCGGCATCGGTCAGCGGAGGGTCAGGATCACGGGGGTGAATGGGGCGCCGCAACGGCTTCGGGAACAAAATACTCTTCCCGATAGATTTGGATCGCCGTCATAAAGAGGCTGATGATAATCGGCCCGGCAAACAATCCCAGTAGTCCGTACAATCCCAGTCCGCCGAGTACAGAGAGCACCAGCAGCAAGACGGGAATCTGAATCTCCTGACCGATGAGCCACGGCCGGAGAAACTGATCGATCATCGAGACCACGCCAACCCCCCAGGCCAACATGCCCAGCGCCTTGCCGACGGACCCGATGGCAAACAAATACACCACGACCGGCCCCCAGACCAAGGCCGTCCCGCCAAAAGGAATCGGCGCCAGCACAATAGTCAATGCCGTCAAGACCATCGGAAACGGCACGCGCAATACGAAATACGCCAGTCCGGCCAGCACGCCTTGCACCAGCGCAGTCACCAGCATGCCCTTCACGACGGCCCGGACGGTTTGATCGAGCCGCGTGAGGATTTTCCGTTTATGCGACTCCTCCATGGGAATGAGCTCATACAGCGACTCCATCCAGCGTTCGCCGTCTTTGAACAGAAAGAACAGCACCATCAGCATGATGAAAAAGTTGCTGATCAGCACGACCGCGTTTTTCAGGAAATCCCCTATCTGGCTGACCAGGAACTGGCTCACCCATTTGGCGCCTGAGACCACGGAGTCCTCTATCGACACAGGCTGTCCGCCGCCGCCCGCTACCACCGAACGCAACCAGTTGCCGACTACAGGCACCGTCGCCAAGCGCTCCGGCAACTCTTGGACACCACCGGCGGCAATCCACTCCTGAATCGTCTGCTCCACCGCCACCGCTTCCCGAACGAACGACACGCTCATCAGCACCACCGGCACCACCACCACGGTCAGGACGCCGACGGTCAAACAACCGGCGGACAAGGTGTCGCGTCCCCGCATCAGCGACGTCAATCGACGATGCAGCGGAAATACCCAATGCGCCAGCAACGCCGCCCAGATGGCCGGAAATAGGAACGGTTGTAAGATGAGCCCGATCTGATAGAGCAACAACGCCAGAAGGGCGAAGAAGACGACAGTAAAAAGTTGTGAACGAGTCATACGTGGTCTGGAACCAGGTGCGTAGCCATGACGGTGATAGCAGATCTATTGGAGGTTGTCACGAACGCACTGGCCGCCACACTGGGTGGGGGACGATCGCGTAGAGTATTCCCGTACGGTGAGCCGCTACGCGCTGTGAGAACGCCGCTGGCGGACCTGTTCAGCAGCTTGTCAGAGATCCGGCTTTTTCCCCAACACCGCGACCGGACGATTGCGATTGCCGTTCATATCCCGAACCGCACCCGGTAACCGCGGGACATCTTCCGGCCAGGTCGTGACGCCCATGTCACTGACCCCCTGAAACTTCGCGCCGTCTTCCATCGAGAAGATCGGGGCATGCACTTCACCCATGATGATGCCGGTCTTGAGCAATTGCACCCGATCGCTGGCGGTAATGGTCGCTTTAATGCGCCCACTGCTGATCAACACACCGGCTGTAATCGTCCCCTTCACCACGCCATCTTCCCCGACAATGACTTGGCCCTTGGTATAGATGTCGCCTTCCAGGCGGCCATCAATGCGAACCGTGCCTTCGACACGAATCTCACCCTTGAGCTCCACCCCTTTGGCCAACAACGTGATATTCCCGTCGTCCATATACGCGCTCTTTTTCATAGCTGCTCCCTGTTGGCGAACACCCGCCACTCAGGATACCGCAGGGGTGGAAAGTCGCCTAGCAGTTTGTCAAAACAGGGCGCGGGAAAGTCGCACTCGCCACAGGCCATCAATGAGCGCTATGAAAATCCGAGCGTGTGCTTCACACGTTCCCATAGTCCCCCGCCATGCACCTCGCAATACACACTCGGTTCCGTCCCTTCCAGAAACACCTCCGCCACCCGCTCAGGGCACTGCGCTGTCGCCAACTGGCCTGTGCGCGGATCAATTGTCCGCGAGACGATCCCGCTGGGCATGGAAAAATCTGGAGAGTCGGCAGGAATGAGTCGTCGTGCCACGTCCACCCAGATCGGCAAGGCGGCCTGTGACCCGGCCAAACGAATCGCCCGTTCGTCGTCGAATCCAACCCAGACACCGATCACTAATTCCGGGGTGTAGCCGACGAACCAGGCATCGCGATATCCGTCCGTCGTACCGGTCTTCCCGGCAACCGGACCGCGCAGACCCCAGGCTCTTGCTTTCGATCCGGTTCCCCGATCCAGCACGCCCTTCAAGAGAGACGTCGCCAGATACGCGCCTTGCGCCGACACCGCCTGATGCCGGTCCACCATCGGGCTCCAGACCGTCTCTCCGGAATCACGGACCAGATTGGTGAGGGCCACGGGCTTCACCACCACACCGGCATTCGCCAAGCCGCCATAGGCCGCCGTAATTTCGAGCAGCGAAACTGAGGCGCTCCCGAGCGCGGTCGAGAGATTGTCGGGCAACGCCCCCTGAAGGCCGAATCCCCGCAAAAGCCGGTTGATCGATCCGATCCCCAGCCGATGCGCCGTGCGGACCGCCGGCACATTCAGAGACTGTTCGAGCGCCGCCCGCACCGTGACTTGTCCATGAAACTGGCGATCGTAGTTCTGCGGCGACCAGGAGCTGGTCCCGGACTCGAAACTCACGGGCTCGTCCGCCAACATCGTCGCCGGGGTGAGCCCCGTACTTCCCTCAGCGCGAGCCGCCTCAAACGCCGCGAGATACACAAAGGGCTTAAACAGCGACCCTGCCTGCCGGTGCGCCTGCGACGCCCGATTGAATTGACTCGTGCGATACTCACGCCCCCCGACCATCGCGCGCAGATGACCCGTGTGCGTGTCGAGCACGACCACGGCGCCCTGCAGCGGCGTCTCCCCCTCGCGCAACGCCGGATACTGCCGTTCCAGTTTCTCCAGCCCTTTGCGCAACGAATCCGTCGCCAGCTGTTGCATATACGGATCGAGCGTCGAATAGATCCGGGCGCCTTCCGGAATGCCCATCCCGGTTCCCGCTTCGACCTGCCGCAGCAGATAGTCGACAAAATACGGGGCATCCGCCACAACATCTTCCGGCAACGACACTTGTACCGGCCTATTCACCGCCTCCTTCCACGCACCTTCGGTCAGCACCCCCTCATCGCGCAATCGGCGGAGCACCACATTCCGGCGGTGGGTCGCATGTTCCAGATTTTTTGTCGGAGAGTAGGTGTTCGGGCCTTTAATCATTCCGCCGATCAGCGCTACCTCCTCAACCGAGAGGGCATCCAGGGATTTCCCGAAATAGCGGTGCGCCGCTTCGCCGACCCCGTAGATCGACACCGAGCCGGCTTGCCCAAGATAGATCTCATTGAGATAGCTCTCGAGGATCTCTTCCTTGCGATACTTCCATTCCATGACAACCGCCGCCACCACCTCGCGCAGCTTGCGTCCCATGGTCCGTTGCGGCGAATAAAACAGATTCTTGGCGAGCTGCTGGGTAATGGTGCTCCCGCCCTGCACCACCCCGCCGCGCGTCACATTCGCCCACAGCGCCCGGCCGATCGCAACGGGATCGACCCCATAGTGGGAAAAGAACCGCCGATCTTCCACCGCCAAAACCGTCTTGATGACCAACGGAGGAATCTGGCCGTAGGGTACCCACTCACGCACCTGCCGCGACCCGCCACGCATCCCGCTCAGCAAGGGCGCCTCCAAGGTCACAAATGGCAGGGCCTCCCGCTCCCGCACCGACAGCACATTCGTGATCACGCCATCCTTCAATTCCACCTGCACACGGCGAGACGGCTGGTGGCTCTCTTCCTGCGCATGCAGATACAGATCGATGACAGTCGGCGACGCCAGATAGTCGCCGGGCGCCTGCACATTCGAGACGGCGCGATAGCCCAGCCGATGCAGCCGGTCGAACACTCCGGTCTCGATCACCGCTTCCCCGGGCTTCAACAGGTGCGGCGCGCCAAAGATCAGCAAGGGCGGATGCTCATCGCTCTTGGGGAGCGACAGACTGGCCGACAGTATCGCGCCGTACCCGACCAGTCCGAGCAAGGCGGCACCCGTCAACCCAAGCGCTCCACCCACAACCCATTTCATCCAACGTCCAGCCACAAACACGCCTCTCCACCAAATGCGCTCACAATGAGCTCAGCATACTCGAGGTGTGCTCAAGAAGCGATCATAGCGAGCGTGTGGAATGAAACGGCTTGTCCCCATGGACACGAACACGGCGGGAAGGAATTCGTCGAAAAAAGCCCTTCACGCGGCGGCAGACGATACATCCTTTGAACGGAACACACACACCCGGTTGCGGCCACTGCCCTTGGCCTCATACAACGCTTGATCGGCCTCTCCCAAAAGCGTCTGAATATCCGGGGCGCTCTCCACCAGGGACAGCGTGACGCCCAGGCTGGCCGTTACGCTCAACCCCTTGATCGATCGCACCGATGCCCCGCTTTCATTCTCAATGCGCCGACGAATCCGCTCGGCAATCTCATTGAGGAGCGCGGCCGTCACATCATTCAGGACGACGCAAAACTCTTCCCCGCCATACCGCCCCAGCACATCCTCTTGACGCAACACTGACTGGATGGTCTTCGCCACCGCCGTCAAGACTTGATCGCCGACGGCATGGCCATGCCGGTCATTGAACAATTTGAAATGATCGATGTCCACCATCACCACACCGAGCGTCGCGCGCCGTTCCACCGAACGCGCGACGAGCGTTTCGACCTGTTCGAAAAACGCCCGCCGGTTGAAACAGCCAGTCAGTGGGTCGCGCGTCGCCAGCCAGTGCAACTCTTCATTCTTCCGAAGGACATCCTGCTTCGACACATTCAGATCTTTCAACGCCTCTAACAGCTGCTCGTTGGCCTGCTCCAACTCCGTCACATCGCTGAACGACGCCAGCGCGCCGCGGACCATCCCCCGGTCGTCGCGAATCGGCGAACAATTACAGAGCAACAAACGTTCGGTCTGATCCGACGCACGGAACCCCAAAGCCACCGACACACGAATCTGCCGATCGGCAATCGAGGCCGTCCAGGGAAACCGTTCCGGCAACGGCGCGTGCCGCGTCGCAATCCACGCCAGGCCGCAGAGATCGCGGCCCAGGAGCGACTGCGCATCAAGGCCCACGCGCGCGGCAAACGAACGATTGGCCAGCACAATCACATCGGACGGATCGATCAGCACAATCCCTTCGGTCAACACATCCAAGGCGGCCCGCACACGCTGCGGCACGACCGCCGAGGGATCCAGCTGGCGCAATGTGCGCCGCATAAAAATCCAGTATCCGACAAACCCCAGCCCAGCCAGCGCCCCGAGAAACTGCACCCAGGCGCTCCGTAACCAGCCGCCTACCCCACCGACCACGGCGGGCCGGAAGGCCAACTCGAGCGTGCCCCACCGATCCGGCCCCTTCAGGATCGGCACACGAATTTGGTCGAGCGTCGAACCGTCGCCGGGCGGCAAGAGCCAATAGCGCCGATGATCGCCGACCTGCGCCACAAACTCGCGCATCCCCTGCCGAAGCGCCACGGACTGAATCGTCGCGTCGCGCTCGGCCAGCACTCGCATCGCTTCGGTGATCGCCGCAAGATTGCCGTCCTGTGCCAACCGCGAAAACTGGCCGGCCAACGATTCGGCCAACGCCTTCCGATACTGATACATCTGCTGCGCTTCGTCCGGCGCGACATGAAAGAGGGCATTACTCAGGAGCACGAGACTGACCGTCACCGACACCAACCCTAAGGACAGCCACACAAGGGGAGAGCGACCTCTCATGCAGCCCTCCCTTCATCAGAAGATCCGAACAGATGCTCGATCCGCTCATCCTCTTGGGGCGCTCCGCGCCGGCCATCACGCGCACCCTCCCGCTCCCGATCCTCTTTGGCCCGCACCAGAATGGGGAGCGGATCGAAAAAACGCCACACCGGCATCGTCGCCATAAGCGACGCCAGGAGCCACCCGCCCCGCAACGCCCACACCACGTAACCGGTTGAGAGAATAATGCTGACACCCGCCGCCGTCGCGGCCACGAGCGTAGCCTCATCCTGCTGCCCTTCCATCGCCTCCTCCAGAGACTCCGTCATGGCATCCAGCTCCTTGACGATGAACTCACTGAGCTTGAGCGGAATCTCAGGCGACTGCACCTGCGTCCGCAACTGATCCGCCGCCTCATGCAAGAGATTCAGTACCGGCTCGACGACTGTCCATGCCACTACGCCGCGTTCCTCGTCCAGAACGACCGGCTTCTCTCCGTCCTGAACATGACCCGGTCCCACAGGAAATACCGACATCGGGATCACGTGCGGAACCCCTGCCGGAGTGACAACTCGGACCACACCCGGAGGCAGCCCCATTGGCATCGACGTAGGACCCGGTGCCGGGCTCCCTCCCTCTGTCGGCACTGGATTCACGGGGCCGCCCGTGGTCGTCGGAATGGACGGCCCGGGAGGCACGGGCGTGACTGGAAGGAGAGGCCCGGGGACGGGCGCGGTCGGCAGCGGGGGGCCGCTGGTCACTGAGATCGTGAGGACTTGATCGTGCGTGAGTCCGCCCCCATCCGTCGTCCGAATGGTAATGGTATGGCTTGCCGCAGCCTGAACATCCAGCAACGTGCCGTCCATCACGGTGATGACCCCAGTGGTACTGTCGATCGCAAAGCGGCCGCCGGCGTTGCTGACCAATTGGTACGTGTGCGTATCCCCTGCATCGGGATCGCTTGCCGTGGCTGTACCCACCACCGTCCCGGTCGCCGCCCGCTCAACGACCGTGCTACCGCTCAGGCTGACGGACGTCGGCGCTTCATTCACGTTGATCAAGTTGATCGTAAACGCCTCGTCGTAGGTGAGGCCGCCGCTGTCGGTGACGCGGACCATGACCGTGTGGCTCGTGGCACTCTCGTAGTTGAGCAGGCTGCCATCGGCCACGGTGATGACACCCGTGCTCGTACTGATGGCAAAGCGGCCCCCTGCACTGTCGGTGAAGCTATAGGTCTTCGTATCGCCGTTGTCTGGGTCCGTCCCACTCACCGTGCCCACCACCGTCCCGTTCGTCGCATTCTCCGCCACCGT